>JAFVHZ010000201.1 GCA_017474265.1 Bacteroidales bacterium
ACTCCGTCTTCGGCGAATGCGACTGAGCAGAGCGCTGTCGATGTCTCTATGAGAATTATCCTTTCCATGTCTATTTGGTCAATGTGAGCATGTCCTTGATGTATGGGAACACTTCGTATGCGAGTCTGCGGAGAGGCGGATAAAGGACGGATTCCGCCAGCACAGGATCCTTGACGATGTGGAAGGTGGCGTTAAGTGAGTCGAATGCCATTATGGCGAGTCCTACGACAAGGCCTGTCTTGATGAGTGCGAAGGCTACGCCCAGAAGTTTGTTGAGCCATCCCAGCATGACCAGTCTGAACACTCCTTCAAGTGCCTTTCCGATTGCTGCAAGAATGAGGAATACGATGATGAGGATAAGGGCGAATGCCACTACTTTAAGTACCTGTTCCGATGCGGTGATGTACTGTCCGATCCATGCACTCACGGCATTGGCGAACTTTGCCGATGCCCATACTCCCAGGATTATCGACACTATCGATATGATCTGGGCGATGAATCCCTTCCTGAGGCCCTGTACGACCGCAGGTATGAAGCATATTAAAAGAATGATGTCCAATATATTCATATTCCCTTTAAAAATTGTATATTTGCGGATTGAAAAATTCCGGTCGGATGAATCCGACTGCAAAAATAGGAAAAAACTAAGATATTATGTCATTCAGAGAGTATAAAGGTCTTGATCTCGTTGCGACAGGCAATGAAGTACTTGACAGATGGAGAAAGAACCATGCGTTCGAGAAGTCGCTTGAATTGAGGGAGGGAGCCCCGGAGTTCATTTTCTTCGAGGGACCGCCTTCGGCAAACGGTATGCCGGGCATCCACCATGTGATGGCCCGCTCGATCAAGGACGCCATCTGCCGCTACAAGACCCAGAGCGGATATAAGGTGAACAGAAAGGCCGGTTGGGACACCCATGGCCTTCCTGTGGAACTCGGAGTAGAGAAGATGCTCGGCATCACCAAGGAGGATATCGGTACAAAGATTTCTGTCGAGGAGTACAACGATGCATGCCGCAAGGAAGTCATGAAGTACACCGCGGAGTGGGTGAACATGACCGAGCGTGTGGGATATTGGGTGGATATGAACGACCCTTACATCACCTATGACAACCGCTACATCGAGACTCTCTGGTACCTTCTCAAGAAGATCTATGACAAGGGACTTCTCTACAAGGGAAAGTCCATCCAGCCATATTCTCCGGCAGCGGGAACAGGTCTGAGTACACACGAACTCAACCAGCCGGGCTGCTACCGTGACGTGAAGGACACCACTGCCGTCGCTCAGTTCGCTGTAGTGCGTGACGAGAAGTCCGAGTTCCTCTTCAGCGAGGGCGTTCCTGCATACATCCTTGCATGGACCACCACCCCTTGGACTCTTCCTTCAAATACGGCCCTCTGCGTCGGACCTAACATCGATTATGTGCGTGTAGTCTCTACTAATCCATATACAGGAGAGCCTGCACTCTACGTGGTCGCTCAGGCTCTTGTGGGTGCGCATTTCAACCCTAAGAAGCAGGAATTCACTGTGCTCGAAGGCACAATGAAGGGTACAGACCTCGTAGGCATCAGTTATGAGCAGCTCATCCCTTGGTTCAACCCTGGCGAAGGCGCATTCAGAGTTATTCCTGGAGATTATGTGACAACGGAAGACGGTACAGGTATCGTTCATATCGCACCTACCTTCGGTGCCGATGACGCCAAGGTTGCACGTCTTGCAGGCGTTCCGGGCCTTCAGGTGGTGGACCGCAACGGTGACCTCCAGGCTCAGGTGGACCTCCGCGGACGTTTCTTCCGAATCGAGGACCTCGACCCTGAATATGTCAAGGCGAACATGTCTCCTGAATATGCGGAGTGGGCAGGACGCTATGTGAAGAACGCTTACGATCCTGAACTTCCTGCCGACGCACCTACCCTCGACGTGGACATCTGCGTCATGCTCAAGCAGCAGAACAAGGCGTTCCGCATCGAGAAGCATACCCACAACTATCCGCACTGCTGGCGTACAGACAAGCCGGTCCTTTATTATCCTATCAACTCATGGTTCATCAGGACCACTGCGGTGCGCGAGAGGATGATGGAACTCAACGATACCATCACATGGAAGCCTGAGTCTACGGGTACAGGACGCTTCGGAAAATGGCTCGAGAACATCCAGGACTGGAACCTGAGCAGGAGCCGCTACTGGGGCACGCCTCTCCCTATCTGGCAGACAGAGGACGGAAAGGAGGCC
>JAFVHZ010000202.1 GCA_017474265.1 Bacteroidales bacterium
AGATTAAGCGGCATAATCTGCAGACGGGTAAATCTGCACATCTTACGTTCAAAAGCAAGATGAAGTTTTTTCTTATTCTCCTCAATCTCAATTTCGTGGTTATCTGCACTCATCACCTCAGTAAACGCAGAGCCAATGAGTCCGGCAGGAACGGCGAAAATTGCTATTCCAAGGATACCGATTGCACATGCGATCAACCTTCCTATGAATGAAATAGGAGGAGTCTCAGCAAAGCCACCCGGATCGCCGATGTACTGGGCAAATGCCCACACAACAGACTTCCAGCCATTGTTGTATACATCTGGCTGAACCTCATGCTCAACAAAAAACAGTATAAACGATAAAATTAGAGTCACAATGGCGAGGAACTGTAGAGACACAACCATTTCCTGTTTCTTAGCCTTAATTGCACGTGAGAGAATGCTGAAAGCCTTCATATATCTGAAGATACGAAGCAGACGAGCAATTCGCAGAGCCTTGAGAGCAGCGTATGGAATCTTAACGAAGAAATTCAGATAGAACGGATAAGTTGAAAGAATATCAATCAGGCCGTAAAAAGAGAAGCAATATCTTACACGCCCCCAGAATCCCTTATACTTAGAATCTAATAAATCTGCACACCAAATACGTAATGATACTTCTATAGTAAATAATATCGTTGTGAAATAGTCCACAAAGTGTAGCCACTTGCCATATCGTTCGACAATGCCGTCATATGTAGACAGGAAGACCTCGACTGTTGAAATAATAATAAGACCGATTATGGCATAGTCAACATAATTATGCCATTGTTTCGTATGCAGGTTGTCATCAAAGACCCTGTTAAGTTCCTCTCTGAACTTCTGTATTTTAACATTCATAGGTTAGAACAATATTTATCTGTTTATCTGTTCATCTGCCATGCGACTCCGCAACTAATCGCCCATGACTGCGCAGGATTTCCAAGGTCCATATTGGCCGCTATATCCAACTGCACTTTTCTGTTCACCTGCCAGTTAAGACCGAAGTCCATTGCGTACACATTGCCGAGCCTTCCGAAATAGTTGTAACTCTCCACGAAGCAACCTAGACTGTCTGTTGCGCCGAATCCGAGACAAAGTGCTGCAAATGCTGTCGGCGACGGAAGTGTACCGTCCCATTCTGCGCCTACATTATATCCGAGGCTCAACCAGTCACATACCGGATTATCAAAAAGGAGATACAGCGAAGGAGCAAGATGGTCTACATTGAAACCTTGGCTGGCTGTACAAGGAATTGCAAAGTCAGCAAGAACCGACACGGCTGGAATCGCTCCCCTTCCGTCAAAACACTTGATCTTGGTTCCAACGCTCAGTCCCGAAAATGCCGGTTTGAATCCCGGTGAGACACCATCCTCCTTATAAATAAACCCGTCACCTCCCAGACGAAGTTCCATATTCGGGAACAATCCGTACCTAAGCAATATATTGCTGAACGTAAAGGTTCCGGCACCGCCATCCCCATCATACTGGACACCCTGCTCCAACTGCAAGACCTTATGCCCGACGACTGCCGGTCCGGTCGATGCCCCTGGTCTGTCTGCGGTAAACTCAGCCGTTTCCTGAGCATTAGCAACTATACATCCCAGCATCACAACTAATGACACGCACAACTTGCCAATAATTCTGGCAATACAAAACAATCTTGTGTCGACATTCATCCTCCTTGGAGGTACAATGTTCGTAAT
>JAFVHZ010000203.1 GCA_017474265.1 Bacteroidales bacterium
GCTCAGAAGCGTGGTAACTCGAGCCGGTAGGGAAGTAGGTCGCCGAGTCAAGTGTCCAACCCAGAGGACGGAAGCCGTCTCCGTTCTCTTCGCGGATACCGAAAGGGCCGTCGGTGTACTTTATGTCCTGGATTCCAAGGCGTGGAACTCCCTCTGAAGACATGTTTGTCTTGCTGTGGAGCATCTCGACCTTCTCCTCGAGGGTCATCTGAGCGATGATCTTGTTGATCTTTCTGTCGTTTACGGTAAGTCTGTCCTGAGGTGACGTTCCGTTCTGTACGCAGCCGATTGCCATTATGGCCAGGGATGCAGCGAATATAAGTTTCTTCATATACCGTATTGAAAGTTAATTGATCGGCTGTGCCGGAGCAAGCACGTTGTGGGATTCCCATGATTGAGCCTTCTTGATCTTGCATTCTGCTGTGGCGCGAATGTCTGCTGCGCTGGCTCCGAACATCACCTTGTATGTGCCGGATGCAGTCTCCCATGCAGATGCAGCCTCGTTGAACGAAGCCAGAGTATAAGCATCGACAGCAACGGTAAGTGTCTGTGATTCACCCGGTGCAAGTTCCCTGGTCTTTGCAAAGCCCTTGAGTTCATATGCCGGCTTCTCGAGACCGCCTGCAGGGGCTGCGACATAGATCTGAACGGCCTCCTTTCCTGCAACGGAACCGGTGTTTCTTACTGTAATTGTTGCTGTGAATCCGTCAGTGCCGGCCTTTACGACAGGCTTGCTGTACTCGAATGTTGTGTATGACTTTCCGTATCCGAACGGATATGATACAGTTATGCCTTCGCTCTGGAAATATCTGTAACCTACGTCTATACCCTCTGCATATTCAGTGAAGTCCACGTTCCTGCGCTGGCTCTGTCTTCCGCGGTTGTTGCCTTGCGCGTTGTTATTGTTGTACGGGAAGTTTGTCGAAGACGGGATGTCGAAGTAGTTCACTGGGAATGTCATCGGAAGTTTTCCTGAAGGATTTGCCTTTCCGCAGAGGACGTCAGCCACTGCATATCCTCCTTCCTGTCCTGGGGTCCATGCGAGAAGGATTGCGTCAGGAATATGCTTCCATGATTCGGTTTCGATCACTCCTCCGATGTTGAGGACCACGATGAACTTCTTTCCTGCAGCATGATATACGTCTGCAAGGTCCTGCATGAGTTCACGCTCCTGGCCGGTGAGATACCAGTCACCGTTCCTTGCATATCTGTCACCGCCTTCTCCTGCGTTTCTTGAAAGAGTGAATACGGCGATATCTGTCCTAGGTTCCATCCTTTCGATGAAGCTGCGTCCTACCTCCATTTCGGAAATCACCGGGTCTCCGAGCAGAATGCCTGAACCGCTTCCGCTGTTTCCGAGCCTTGTCTTTTCAAGAGCGATGTACTGCTCGTACCATCTTGCGATGTCGGCATTCACTTCCAGACCGTTGACTGCGAGTCCTTCAGCGACGTTGCGTACATACGGCTTGTTCACGTTGCCCGAACCTGTACCTCCTGCGATGAAGTCATATGAACCTGTGCCATAAAGAGCCACAGTCTTCACATCCTTGAGCGGAAGTACGCCATTGTTTTCGAGAAGCACCATTCCTTCAGGTGTAGATCTGCGTACGAGTTCGGCATGAGCCTTAAGGTCTGGCTTGTCCGAGTACCTGTATCCGTTGAATCTAGGAGTGGTGACGATGTACTCGAGCATGTTCCTGACATTCCTGTCAAGTTCCTCCTGTGTGATTTCTCCGGCCTGGACACCTGCAATGATGCGCTCGATCTCCACGTCAGCACCCGGCTCCATAAGGTCGTTTCCGGCCTTCACTGCCTTCACGGTGCCCTGCTTCGTGCCCCAGTCTGTCATGACTATACCGTCAAATCCCCATTCGTCGCGGAGGATGGTAGTCAGAAGTCCGTATGACTGCTGGGTGTATTCGCCGTTGAGTTTGTTGTATGATGACATCACTGTCCACGGCTTCGCTTCCTTGACCGCGATTTCAAATCCCTTGAGATAAAGTTCGCGGAGGGCGCGCTGACTTACGCGGGAGTCATTCTCCATACGGTTCACTTCCTGGTTGTTCACTGCGAAGTGCTTTACGCTGACTCCTACACCATTGCTCTGGATGCCGTTGATGAATGCCGCTGCAGTCTTTCCGGTAAGGAACGGGTCTTCTGAATAGTATTCGAAGTTACGTCCGCAGAGAGGGTTTCTGTGGAGGTTCATACCGGGAGCGAGAATCACGTCGACACCGTATTCCAGCACCTCGTTACCCATCGCAGATGTAAGTTCCTGCACGAGTTCGGTGTTCCACATGCTGGCCATCACTGTTCCGACAGGGAAGCCTGTACAGTAATATGTATTCTGGTCTCCGCCTCTGACCGGAGTGATGCGGAGTCCTGCCGGACCGTCGGCAAGTACTGTCGGAGGAATGCCCAGACGGTCGATTCCACGTGTGGTTCCGGCTGCGCCAGGTACAAGTACAGCACTTGAAGCAGTCATGCTTCCGGCACTCATGCTTCCCCAGCCTCCGCCGACAAGGAGTGTGGCCTTTTCTTCAAGGGTCATGGCATCGAGTACCTCCTCAATGTTGTCTTTAGATAGTTTTGGCTGTGCATAAAGAGCAATCGTGCCGAGCAGGATTGCGCATGAAGCGATCAACTTTTTCATGGTATTGTAGTTTAGTGTTATTTGAAAAGCATAGGGGCGAATGTGTCAAGATAGTGCCTCCAGTTTGCCCATACATGACCGCCTTCGTTCACATAATATGTGTGTTCCAGGCCGTTGGCAGTAAGTGCAGCGTCAAGGGAGTTGGCAGATTCGAACAGGAAGTCTGTGTTGCCGCATGCAACCCAGTAAAGCCTGTATCCGGCCTTCTTTATTCCCTGCAATTGCGAATCAAGTTCCGATGTCCTGTCAGCACCCATCGAAAGCGGACATATGTAGTCGAATGTACCTGGATACATGCCCGATGCCATTATGGTATGGCGGCCTCCCATCGAGAGTCCGGCGATGGCACGATGGGACTTCTTCGGAACGGCACGGTAGTTCTTCTCGATGAAAGGAATGATTTCTTCCACGAGGCTTCTTACATATGCAGTGTTTCTGTTTTCTGTCCTGCTGAGATCTGCGGTCGGAAGACCGAATGTCTGTGCGGCCTGCTGGTCGGGGTTGCCGTTTGGCATCACATATA
>JAFVHZ010000204.1 GCA_017474265.1 Bacteroidales bacterium
GTAGTTGCTGGTATAGTCATATGTTTTGGTGGCTTTGGTTGCTTCAGCTGCAATCTTGTTGTAAGCGGAAACATAAAGAGCCACGATTTCTTCTGTGGAAGAAGGAGCACCGGACGGTCACCAGAACCAACTTCCGGTGTGCTCGTGCCAAGGTCTCCAGATCACCGGCACAGTCTCGCCGTCGGCGGTCTTTATCGACTCCAGGAAGTCTGCAGCATTCTTGAGCCAACCCATGAAATACTCGTGCTTTTCACCGCCAGGAAGAATCGAAGCAACGACCTGGTCGGAAGAGACGTCCCATGCGTCACCTCCGGTCAAAGGGTTGCGAGGATGCCACGAGAAGGTCACGATGCCGCCGCGTTCATGATGAGCCACGACTGATGCCCGCATGTGATCGAAGATGTTGTTATCGAGATTTGCCTTGTTTCCGAGTTCGATGCCGCCGAGATCAAGTCCATAGACTGCCGGATACTGTCCGCAGGTGGCATAAACGTCCGACTGAACATATTCCGTGGCGTCGTCCGCGAGTTTCCATGAGTGACCGTACATCAGGTCGTCCTGATGGCCGTACATGATCTTTCCTTCCTCGACAAGGCCGGCAAGGCGGTCCAGGAGAGCCTCTGCAGGAGTCTGAGCAGACTCGTGAGGGTCTCCGCATGATGTGATGGCAAACGCTGCTGCCATTACAGTGATAGGTTTCAGTAGGTTTTTCATTGTCATAAATTACTTAGGGGCGTTATTATATACCTGCTCCAGTGTCAGGTCGTTGTTATAAGAATCAACCATTGCATTGATGGCAGCCTCTGCCGCTGAAGAACAGAACTCTCCCGTGCCATGGTCGATAAAGGCATGGCGTTCCCTTCCGGCACCGGAAGCGCCGTTGTCCCATATCAGCGCAGGGACACCATAGGTCTTTGCCAGTTTTGCATAATATTTCAGATAATATTGCTGGAAGGCCTGCTCACGGACGGTAGCACGGTTGACACAGCCGAATTCTCCCATATATACAGGAATACCCTTGGAGGTGAAATTGTCATATATCTTTACAAAGACAGATTTCAGATAAGCCTCATTATCCCCGGCTTCCTTTTTTGAGGCATCCGCCGTATGACCCCATTCGGAATACTCTGCCTCAAGAGTATAAAGATACGGATCGTAGCAGTGTACGGCCAGCATCAGACGGCCTTCTGCAGAATCTTCCGGCATGACAAAGGAATCTATCGCTATATCCACATTGGTACAATAGGCAGGAACACCAAGATATCGGTCGGAGTTCTTGCCGCCGGTAGAACGGACAGCATCGACAAATGCCTGATTCCACTCGTTCATGCACTTGTACTGCTTTCCACCGTCCTTGCGGTTGTCTCCCCAACCCCAGCCTCCGTCATGGATCTCGTTGAATCCCTCGAAGATCAGGAAGTCACCCTTGTCCTTGAACTTTTCCGCAATCTGCTTCCACATCGCTTCTATCTGCGCCATTACCTGCTCATGTACAACAGGGTCCTTTGCAGCATTCTTTATATCCAACCAATGATTGCTGTCGGCACCGTCATGATGGATGTTCACAATCGCATAAAGTCCGACATTCTCAGCATAACTGACAACTTCGGCGACCCTGTCGAGAAATGCATCCTCTATCTTATAGGTCGGAGCGGCACCGATATGGCCGAGCCAGGTCACAGGAATGCGGACAGAACTGAATCCTGCCGCCTTTACCTTTTCAAAAGCAGCCTGAGTGGCTTTTGGATTACCCCAAGCGGTTTCTCCCGACACGCCTTCATTGTAAGCATCGAAATGATTGCCCATATTCCAGCCCAGACCAAGCCCTGCAGGCAAAGGACCGTCAAGTGTGCCGCCAGAGACAGGCCTTGCCGTCTGGGATATTTCAACATATTTCTTTTCGTCTCCAGCCACGACCAGAATCTTGGTCTTGCGCTCCTCCGGTGCCGGATTCTTAGAAACAGTCACCTTGACCGTCGTCGTGTTTCCCTTCTGGCCTTCTTTCTTCACGATAGCCCAATCCTCTCCGGGCACAAGGGTCAATGTCCGTGATGCGGTTGCGGTAAAAGTCTGCTCGCCTCCTTCTGCGGCGAAAGTCAGGGAAGACGGATCAACAGAAAGGCCGACGACCTCGGATTCCGGTGCACATGATATCAATGTACACAGAATAGACAATAAAATACCTGGCATAGTTCTCATTGGGTCCGATTCTATATTTCCTGATTGATGAAACGATTGAAGAACTCCTGCTTGGCCACAGGCCAGCCTTTCTGTTCCCATACGTTATGGCCCGCTGACGGATAGCATATCCAGGACTTTTCCGTAGGGATATGGTTATACCCTGCGAAGTTGGTGTGAGGAGGACATACGGTGTCCTGCAGACCAATGGCCATGATGACAGGGCACTGGATACGGTCCGTGAAGTTCTTGACATCGAAATAACTGAGAGTCCTGTAAAGTTCCTCATCACTCATCCCTTTCTCCTTAGCCGCTGCGAGAACCGGTCCTGCAGGCCAATGTGCAAGGGCGAAATAGTCCTTGTAGTCGTTGAGGAAAGGCGCCGAAGGTGCTATGGCCTTGATCCTGTTGTCAAGAGATGCCGCAACGAGAGTGAGGGCGCCGCCCTGGCTTTCACCGTTTGCGAAGACTCTGGTCAGGTCCGTCTTGTCAAGAGAGCAGACGCAGTCAACAGCCCTGACCGCATCGGCAAAGGCGCCTCTATAATAATAGGTATGCTTGTCTTCAAGTCCTCTGACACACCAGTCGTCCTTTTCTCCCGGCTTGCGGTTGAAGGCCTGATTACGGACACAAAGCATGAACTCTATCATTTCAGGATTTGAGGAAGGGTGTGCATACCACACGTCGCTTCCATATCCCATATATGAAATCATTGCAGGATACTTGCCTTCTGCCACAGGTATGTAGAGAAGTCCGCTCACGGTCTCGCCACCGAATGACTTCATCTCGACCTTATATGCCTTGCGGACATCGTTCGAATGCTCTTCAAGGGGAATGAACCTGTATTCAGGTGCAGTTGCTGCAAGTTCTGCAAGAGTCTCAGCCCAGAATGCATCGAAGTCCTCCTGCTTGTCCTGAGGAGAACTGATCAACTCGGGATTGAAACCGAGATTCGTACGGGTCAGTTCTGTCTTGTCTCCGTCCTCAACAAGATAAAGGACAGACTGATAGAAACCGGGAGCAAGGGCAAGATCAAAGGTGCAGAGGGCAGTCCCGTTCCGGAACGTCACCTTCTTTGCATATGTGCCGACAGGCTCTCCGAAATCGGTAGAAACCTCAAGTTCAAGTTCTGCCTTTGCGTCTTTCTGTGACCTCAGTGACACCTCCACCTTGTGAGGTCCCTCGCCTCTGAACACTCCGCAGTTGTTCTCGAATGAAAACTCTGCCTGAGGCTTGAGAGCCTTCTCGATCTTCTCGGCAGCATCCTTGATCACTGCGACCGTAGTGACATCGCAGGCATAGACCGAATTAAGTCCCTGTTGCTCCTGAGCCGGGTCACCGCAATAGTCGTCGCCTTCCTGCCAGTAGATGTTGGTCTCCGACTGGCCTGCAAGGCCACCCCATCCCCAGAAGTTCACTCCTGCGAACAGTCCGCCGTCCTTTGCGGCATCTACGATGCGTCCAAGCACATGCCTGTAATAGGTGTCGCGCGCCGTGGTAGGAGTGCCCTGGGCGAACTGGAAGTCGTCACGAGGGAAGCCGAACTCCTCAAGAACCACCGGTTTTCCATACTTCTCAGCTACCGCGAGGTGTTCGTCAATATATATGTCAGTGTTTTCTATGGCCTTGTCAAGATTGGTCTTCAGGGTCTTTTCCCTCACCCAACTCCAGTTGTACGGCCATATATGGATGTTCATGTAGTCGATATCAGGGCATGCATGCACCTTTTCCCAGAACGGAAGGAGGCCTTCGCACCCGTGTCGTCCCTCGCTTCCGGAAGACACCATGTGGTTCGGGTCGAGAGACTTGATCAGAGCCGCTGTGCTCCATAGCCAGTCCACAAAGGCCTGACGTCCGACAGAGTCTGCCCTGAAGCAACGGGGTTCGTTGCCTATCTGCCATGAGAAGATGGTCGGGTCATCCTTATAAGGCCTGCCGGTCACCGTGTTTGTACGGGACACCACATGTCTAACGTGATCTGCAAAGAACTCCTTAGCCTTTTCATTGGTGACGAACTTGGAGACAGACTCGCAATATGCCTGATATCCTACTTCTGCCGGAATCAGAGCCTTTCCTTCACCTGCCCACTCAAGATACATTCCGTAACCTCCGGACCATTCCCATGAATTGTTCAGATACAGGACCGCCTTCATTCCTCGTTCAGCCATCTCGGCAAGAAGGTAATCAAGACCGCGGAAGATGGTGTCATTGTACACTCCGGGCTCCTTCTGAAGCGTAGGGCTCACTCGCGATGGAATTCCGTCGGGGCCGTCACCGCCGACAAGGACACGCAGATTGGTCATTCCCAAAGCCTTGAGGGTATCAAGTTCCGCCTCAAGACGGGCACGGTCCCCACCGACGCCTTCACTTCCGAGGATGGCGCCGTACCAGAAATTGGTGCCGACAAAATGGGATGGATAGTCTTCAGAGACAAATTTTCCGTCCTCAACTCTTACAAAAGACGGTTTGGTTTCCTGGCATGCACTCAAAAGAACGACAGAGAGAGTCAGGATCGAAAAGAATCGGGTAAGTTTCATTATTTAGCGCTATTAATTAATGCAAAAATAGACAATACCCGAAAGTTAAACAAATACAAATTTATCTTATAGTGATAGAAATTATACTATTACCTTATTCTTCTTGAACATGGCACGGAATTCTCGCGGAGTAAGACCTTTCCTGGTCTTGAAAGAACGGTTGAAGTTGGAAAGATTGTTGAACCCGCATTCATAGCATATTTCCGAAATGTTCTTGCTCGAATCCACCAGCATCCTTGCCGCATAGCCCAGACGGATATCCACGATATATTCCGAAAGAGTCCGGTCTGTCCTCTGGCGGAAAAAACGGCTGAAGGCGACAGGAGTCATGCCCACCAGATCGGCCAGATCCGACAGTCTCAGAGGCTTGGAATAATTCTCATCTATATATTGCTTTACCTTTTGAACCCTACGGCTTTCCGTCGTCTTTTCCACATGGGCGAAAGAGCTCGAAGCAAGCACACGGACCTCTTCCGCAACAGACAATTCATACAATACATAAAGGAACTTGAGGAACTGTACGAAACGGCTCTGCTCCCTTGCTATGGTATCGATGGTCGAATAGACCCTCATCACCGCAGATACAGGAAAGGACAGGCCGTGACCGGCACGCTTGAGCATCTTCTTGATGCTGGCAAACTGATTCTTTGCCAGCAGTTCTCCGCTGAAGATGTCACCTGAGAACTGGATGGTGATCTCCCTTATGTCATTGGACTTGCAACTCCCCTGTTCCCACACATGTTCCAGATCTTCCCCGCCCACCAGGACCAGGTCATAATCACCGATTTCCTCCACACTGTCCCCGACCACCCGGCGGACCCCTCTGCCGTTTTCAATGAAATTCAGTTCAAACTCCTTATGCTGATGCAGAGGATAAGTGAACTCCGTCTTGTGACGTTCGACAATATGGAAACAATCCTTCTCCGAAAGAGGCGTGATCTCTGTAAATACCTTACTCATAGTATATTTTCAGCAAATATACTATTTTCCCACATATGATACTATTTTAACATATTTTTAATACAACTTTACCTGCTCTGGCAATTTTTCTTTTAATTGATTATATTTGTGAAAACTGAAGACCAAGCGATGTCAACCACACAGAAAACTACTGCAGAACTACTTGCAGCACAAGCACTTGCAAAACAACTACGCAAGGAATTGACAGAAAACATACTTCCATACTGGAGCCGCAGGATGATCCGTCCTGACGGCCTGGTTCTTGGACGCATTGACGGCCATGAGAACGAAGACCCGTCTGCCCCTATAGGCGGCATCATGACCGCCAGGATGCTCTGGACCTTCGCGTCAGCGTATCGTCTTCTTGGAGACCCGGCATACCTTGAAACCGCCGTTCTGGCTAAGAGGATGATAATAGACAGGTTCTTCGACCCGGAATTCGGAGGCACATACTGGTCCCTGAATCCTGACGGCACCCCCCTGGACACCAAGAAGCAGATCTACGCCATCGCATTCGCAATCTACGGCCTGGCCGAACTGAACCGCGCCACCGGAGATGCCGAGGCGCTCGAATATGCCATAAAACTCTTCCGCAGCATCGAGGATCACAGTTTCGACACCGGGAAGGACGGATATTTCGAGGCATTCACCCGCTCGTGGGCTCCTATCGAAGACATGCGTCTGAGCGACAAGGATGCCAACGAAAGCAAGACCATGAACACGCATCTGCACATCCTTGAAGCCTATACATGCCTGTTCCGGGTTTGGAAGAATCCTCTTCTGGAGAAACGTCTGCGCGGTCTGATCGACATTTTTCACTACCATATCCTAGGATCCGACGACCACCTCCTCCTGTTCTTCGACAATGACTGGAACTGCCGGTACGACACCATCTCATACGGACACGACATCGAGGCTTCGTGGCTCATCCTCGAGGCGGCCCTCGTCCTCGGAGACTGCGAAGTCCTTGAACGGACAGAAGCCCGCATCCCATCAATCGTCATGTCGGCAGGAGAAGGATTCAGCCCTGAAGGAGGCATGATATACGAACGCGAAGGACATGACGGACACGCTGACATGGACCGCCACTGGTGGGTACAGGCTGAGACCGTGGTCGGATACTTCAACCTCTGGGACCACTTCGGAGTGCAGGAAGGCCTCGAAAACGCCCTTACATGCTGGGAATTCATAAAGAACAATCTCATCGACCGCGAAAACGGGGAATGGTTCTGGAGCGTGCGCGCCGACGGCACCGTCAACCGCGACGACGACAAGGCCGGCTTCTGGAAATGCCCTTACCACAACGGCCGCATGTGCATGGAAATCATCGAACGCCTCAGACAGTAATCCAGCGTGATCCGCATAGCATTGTGCACCAACCGATTACATGGTTCTCCCTGCAAGATAGAGCAGGCAGGACTAAACATATATAAAAATGAATATCAACAAGTTACTAATCACGGTCATGAAATACGGAGCACAATTTTTCGCCATCCTTATGGTCTTGACGATGGAACTCCTCGTACAGGCACAAGGATACACCAATCCTGTCATTCCGGGATTCAACCCTGATCCGAGCGTGTGCCGCGTAGGGCAGGACTATTATCTGGTGACCAGCAGTTTCCACTATTTTCCCGGAGTCCCCCTATACCATAGCAGGGACCTTGTGAACTGGGAACATATAGGTCATGTGCTCGACCGCGAATCGCAGTTGCCTCTTCCAGATGCGAGGTCATGGGGAGGAATATACGCTCCGACCATCAGACATCACGACGGACGTTTCTACATGATCACCACAAACTGCTCCATAGGAAAGAACTTCATCGTCACGACCGTAGATCCTCGCGGAGCATGGTCTGAACCGATATGGGTGGACATGCCGGGAATCGACCCCGACCTTTTCTGGGACGAAGACGGAACATGCTGGTACTCAGGCTCCGCCAATGACGGCATCATGCAATGCAGGATCAATCCGGACACAGGAGAAATTCTCTCAGAACCGAAGATGGTATGGCGCGGAACAGGCGGAAGGTATCCTGAAGCACCGCATATCTACAAGAAGGACGGATGGTATTATCTGCTCATTGCAGAAGGCGGTACCGAATTCGGACATGGGGTGACCATAGCAAGGAGCAGAAATGTAGACGGGCCTTATGAGGCCGCACCTCATAATCCTATCCTCACCCACTTCAAGCAGAAGACGCAAGGCAAAAGCAACGTACATATTCTTCTTAGCTAAGAATGAGATTAAATATTCTTGACCAAATTCAAGTTCTGATAATAATGCACTTGAACGACTTACAGCAAC
>JAFVHZ010000205.1 GCA_017474265.1 Bacteroidales bacterium
GAAGGAATGACTACAGAGGATTTTGTGAACTATTTCACACAGAAGGATCTGGTGGATATTAGTCGCAGCAAATGGAACCTGATGCCGGGAAAGAAGAGGCTTACCTTTATTAAGATACTCAGCAACACCAGATTCATCGATGAGTATCTGAATGTGGATAAGTACTCATATACATATCACAAGGAAGTGATGGCTGCTTGGGAAGACCTCAAGAAGCGTAATGAGCAAGAACTTGCTCGAAACAAAGATCTCTTTAACTTCTAAACTGGAGCGTATGGAAAAGCATGATATGACGCTCGAGTTGGAAATCGAGAGAATAATGTCTATGGATATTCCAGAAAATGAGAAGAATCGTTTGCTTTCTGATCTGTATTGTTCTACATACACTATAAATAAGTCTGGCCTCATTAAAGTTCTGTGCAAGCCGGAGATGATGAGTCGTATTGCCAGACTGATGCATATGCAGTTGACAAGTACGTCTGTTGCAGCCAGATGGGGCATTGTATATTATGCTTGCAAAAAGTCAGGATGCTTTGTGGATATGAGTTATGAAACATTTGCGCGAATTATTCAGGTGACATTCGGCGCCAGTCTCAAGGAGCAGAATGATAAACTCATATCGCCAAAGACAATCTCTAATGGTATTGATATAGTTGAAATCGTATTGTCGCGTCCTGAAGACCAATTGAAGGACAAGGATAAGGACATAACTGGAGCTGTCGAAACATTGGCAAAGAACATCGCTGAAATCTGCCAGGCATAGAGTACAGCAAAACTTCTGAAAAACTTCCAAAATTCTTCCAAAAGACTTCCGAAATATTAGGATGTCTTTTTGTAAGTGATTGGTCTATTGTAATTTATATACTTTTGTGTTGACTCCTGCAGGGTCAGCACAATTTATTTAATGAAAATGCAATAGATTATGAGAAATTCAGACTTATACCCAGGCCGAGGAAGCGACGATATGTTCGAAGTCCTCATTGACTCCGTCTCAGAACGAGTAGCGGAAAGGATATGCGAAAGGCTTGAGGAGAGGCTCCAGCAGAGCCAACGTATCCCGCAGACATCACAATCTTCTCTCCTTTCATCGTCCGACAGAGATGAAGACCTTCTCATCACAAAAGCGGAAGCCTGTCATCTTCTTGACCGTTGTGCATCCACCTTGTCAAAGTGGGCTGAGCGTGGTATCCTAATCCCGATCCGTCGAGGTGGTCAACTGTACTACCGGAAAGGAGATGTGATGAAGATGTACAAGGGTGAACTTTGATCAGCCAGCCATGAGAAGTTATATAACCTATGACTGGATGGTGGCCTGTGGACTTGGTCTAAAGGGATTACCGCTGGCACTGTTTGCTTTGACTGCATCATATAACCGCAGAGGATGTAAGATGTATGAAAGCAGAGAATCGCTTGCCGCATATCTCGGATATTCTGAAAAACAAGTCGGTAAAGCGTTACAGTCGTTGGTCTCTGCAGAACTTCTGATGTGCAGGAAGTTGGAAAGGCATCGGGAGTTCTGTATAAATTTCCTCTTGATCAAAGGGATTCTTGAAAAGAAAAGCACGAGGGATAATCCCATATCGGAGTATTATACGGCATTTCTAAAGTCGTGTAAACCGATGAGGTTGGAGGAACAAAGTTCCTGCCCAGATAGAGAACAAACTTCCCCTATGAAGGAGAACAATCTTCCTGTCGAGGGAGAAGAAAGTTCAACTGTGAGCGAGAAGAAAGTTCCTATTATGCAGGAACAAAATTCTCCCAATAATATATATGATAAGAATCTATATAATCCTGAAGATAATGTATTGCCATCACTATCTCGGACAGATCTTATAGATTTATTATTCCATGTGTTTTTCTTCAAGAACAATTGCAGTCCTATGCCTGAACTAGAGAAGTTTATTGACTTCTATGAAGGGCGGGAATGGAAACTAAGAGGCGGAAAGACAATAACTACTATAACGGAATTGATCAGGATAGCAGAATCATGGACGGTGAAGGAAATGACAGAAACTGGGTTCAAGGCCAGTTTTATGAAAGGATGGAAAGAGGTCTATAAGATTGCCCCGGAACATCTGCAAAAAGAAGTGCTTCGAGTCAAGACCCTAAGACAAACTCAGACCTCTGCTCGAATCAAATGCCCTGAGAAGTTGACTGATTGGCTCAATCAAGAGAAGCAGACGATTGAAATAATCTTCAGATCGCAGGTGACCAATAATTACAAGATCGAATGGGTGTAAATTTTCGGTAACGAGATAGTGCAACTGAAATATGGAAAGTGAGGTGGGGCAAGGTTATGTTCCGCGCATCGCGAAACCCCTGCCCCAGCCGTACTCCCGTCGGTCGCAACCACAAAATCTAAAGCAAATGGATCAAAAGAAAAACAAGGGTGGCAGACCAAGAAAGACCACCGACAAAAAATCTAAGGCAATCACAAGCAGATACACTAAGACTGAATATGCAAGAGTAGCAGCAAGGAAGAAAAAGGCAAACTTCACGTCTTTGTCTGAATTTGTCGCCCATTCAGCCTTGCATAATCCCATTCAGCAGCACTTTCTGAAGTCTGAAGTTGAGTTTATAAGAACTCTTTCAGGAATGGCTGGCAATATCAATCA
>JAFVHZ010000206.1 GCA_017474265.1 Bacteroidales bacterium
AGCGGAGTTAGGTGCTCCTGATGATCCTGACTGCTACGGAATCTATTTCCCAAGTCAGGAGGGAACCGGTGACCTTCAGATCGGACCGGATGATGCCAAATCCCTTGTGTTCAAGGTGAAACGACTCAACACCAGGGGAGCGCTGACCGTACCTGTGACAATCGAATCAGAGTATCCCGGAGTGTTCTCGGCCTCAGAAATCATCTTTGAGGAAGACTCTCCTAATGCCACTCTTGAGGTCTACTTCCCTTCTGTCAAGATGGGAACCAAGTACGACTGTACGATCAGGGTGGAAGGCAGTGAATATGTGTCATCATATTCTCAGAACCCGTCTCACCTCAGTTTCACAGTCACCTGCGTCAAGTGGAACAGGCTTGTAGGAGACAACGGCGAGACCACAGGTCTCTGGAGGGACGGCGTCTTTGCAGAGTGGTTCACTCTTGCCAACCCTAACCACGAGCAGGCGGTGGAAATATATGAAAGAGACGACATGCCTGGCTATTACAGGATATTCGATGTATACGGAGTCTCATTCATGACCAACATGTTCGGAATGGACGCATCTTCCGTATGTCTTGAGAAGCACTACACCTACATCGACGCCACAGATCCTGAAAAGGTATGGATCCCGACCTTCAAGACCGGTTGCGTGCTCAGTGCCGAATACGGAGAAATGTCCATCGGATCATATGTGGTGGAGAACGATGACTTCGATGCATCCATATCTTCAATCTACGGTAAGATGGAGAACGGAGTGATCACCTTCCCTGCGAACGCGCTTCAACTCCACTTCGCCATCCTCGGATGGTATCCTTCCAACACAGCAGGCCTGCACCGCATCATCCTTCCTGGATACAGGGCTCTTGAGAACGACATCACCATCAGCGCAGGCATCACCGCAGACGACGGCCGTATCCCTGTCGACATCAAGATGGGTCAGGACATCAAGACCCTCAAACTCTATGCGGCAGAGGGTGCTCTCACAGAATCAGTGGTGGCAGGAATCGCTGAAGATATCGCTGCCGGCCGCGTACAGACCGAACTTACAGACATGAAGGGAAGCGGCACCATCAACCTCACCTTCGACAAGACCGGTACCTATACCCTCGTGGCAGTCGGACTCGACAAGGACGGCAAACTGAGCCGATACGCATACGAATCCTTCGGATACAAGGCAGGTGGTGACGAAATCCCTGTGATCCTCAACTACGGTCTCATCTGCTCGGACAAATACGCACCGGACGGAATGACTTCAGAGAACTCCCTTGAACTCTACATCAACGGAGAGGATATCAAGAGACTGAATGTCGGCCTCTACGAAAAAGAGAAATTCGACAAGAACACAGAAGCCTACATGAGGGCCCTCACTGCATCCCAGATTAACGAGGAAAGCCTTGCTCTCGTCAACGGAGAAGGTCTCTCACTCGTCCAGAGCGGTCTGGTACCGGGTACAGAATACATCCTCGTCATGAGGGCATACAACGGCTATTCTGAGGAAGAGTTTTCAGTGACCCAGTTCACCGGCGGTGAATGGGACTACAGACTCGCATTCTACTCAGGCGAAGACATCGATTCCGAGACCATGATGAACATCCTCTCTCCTACACCGTACTACGGCACATACAACTACTACGCAATGGAGGCGACAAGTTCACGCAACTATCTCGGCAAGGTTGTCATCGAGCCAAGTTCTACGGTATATCAGGGCCAGCAGTGCGTAAAGATCACAGGTCTCTTCCCGTTCATGCGCAAGAACTACCATGTGGAGGACGACTCGATGGACTTCTACTACTACAACGGCTACATCTGGAACTACCGTCTGCGCTCAGAGTACTTCATCTTTGAAGGAATGTATGTATACATGTCATGCATGATGTATGAGAGCAGCGGATCTGCATACGGTGGACAGGGCGGTCTGATCGGAACCTTCGTGAAGAAGGCAGGAAGACCGGATGCCAAGACATGTATCGCCATGATCGACAGCGGTGCCGGAGCACAGCAGGGACTCTCTTTCGAGGGACTTGCCATCCTCGGCTACGAAGATGCCAACCATACTGTAGCAGTAGGTCTTCTCGACCTCGTGGAGAGCATCGTCCTTGTGCCTGAGGGCGAAGACCCGAACCCTATCGAGAACAAGGACCAGCAGGCTGAAAAGGCTGATGTCCGCAAGGCAGGAGTCGAACTCTTCGAGAAGATGAAGCGCAATACATATATGAACTATGTCGAGACCGACGAGGGACTTATGATGAGCCTTATCGACAGACTCCACTCTCAGGACAACGTCCGCAACTATCTCGATATGGGTAACGCAATGATGATCAACTAACGGCTTAACCTGTTAATAAAGATATGACAAGAAAATCACTGATTATATTTCCGATGTTCCTGCTGCTGATGGCCTCATGCCAGCAGGAACTCGATGAGAACACCATGCAGCCTCAGCAGGAGCAGGTGTCGGTGCTCGAGAGGAAGTCAGTCAACACGTCAGACAACTCTCTTCCCGGAAGTCTCATGCTCCTTCTCAGCGAATCTGCCACAGACGCATTGCAGGACGGAACTGCGCCTGCACCGCTTCTTCTGGCATGTGAGGAAACCGGAGCGGACCTCCGCCGCATGTTCCCATACAAGGGTACTGCAGCGGAAAGACAGCACAACCTCCACAGATGGCATGTCCTGACCTTCCCTGAAGATCTCGCAGTCGAGGATGTTGCAGAGAAATTCGCAGCACTCTCAGAAGTCACTGCAGTAGAATACAATACCGAACTCAAGC
>JAFVHZ010000207.1 GCA_017474265.1 Bacteroidales bacterium
GAGTCGGCGCTTCGTCTTGAGGTGAAGAAGGCCAAGGACCATTCAGAGAAACTTATTGAAGATCTTGATGCCGCCCTGAAAAGATACGACTATCTCGCAGCGCTCTGGAACGAATTCCAGCCTAACCTCATTTCCATCGTCGATGTCGACCTGTACACCGTGAAGGTGGCGGGTGTGAAGACTCCGGCATTGGGTGAGATAAAGTATGAGATTCATGACTTCAACGCCTTCAACTGCCCTGCATGGTATGCAGACGGTGTGGCTATACTCAAGGAACTCTCAAGACTGGGAATCGAATCCGAAGTATATCTCGAGAAGGCACGTATCCTTGACTTCCAGAGAAAGAAGACCACTCAGAAGGTGAACCTTTATGAGAAGGTGCAGATCCCTGGATATCAGGAGGCCATCAGAAAGATCAAACGATATATGGAAGACGAGGAGAATCTCTCCAAGGCCGCTTCCAAGATCGTGAAGAGCAGACACGCTTTAGAAGAAGAGGAGGAGCAGAACAATGATAACTAAGATGACGAAATATTCCTTCGTGCTTCTGACTGAAGAGAAGGAAGGATTCCTGGAGCAACTTCAGGAACTTGGAGTCGTGGACATCAGCCGTTCTGAGAAACCTGTAGACCAGAACTCCTCTGATATGTTCGCCAAGGCTACGAGGGCAAAAAGAGTCCTTGAATTCCTTGAAAGCGTCGACTACACAAAAGACCCTGACGCTCAGGCTATTGCAAAGGCAACAATCAATGTGGAAGGGGAACCTGTAACCTTCATTGAAAACTGCAGAAACAGAATAAGCGAACTCAACACAGAACTTGCGGCTGCAGAAAAGGCGATGAAGGCAAGACTCGCATGGGGAGAATATGACAAGAACGCTCTGGACGGTCTCAAGGACCTCGGATACATCGTACGCTATTATTGTGTCGATGCCAAGAAGTTCGACGAGACTTGGGGACAGTCATATGCTCTTCAGGTGGTGGAGAATGACGGAAAGAAGGTTTGGTTCGTGACCGTGGCTCCTGAAGATGAGGCATATTCATTCCCTGTCCAGGAAACGAATGCACCGGACGGCACATATGCTGACGCTGCTGCAGAAACTGACAGGATCAAGGCTGAGATAATCGACTGCAAGGCAGGGCTTCTCAATGCCAAGGACTATATTCCTGCAATAAAGGAAGCATGCAACAATGACCTTGTGGAACTCGACAGATACCTTGCGGATTCTGTCGCTGTCGGTGCAGCAGAGGATTACATCTCCGTATTCACAGGCTTCGCTCCAGTGGAAAACGACGCGGAACTTGTCGAGGCATTCGACAAGATGGGAGTGATCTATCTGAAGGAAGACGCCGTGGAAGAAGACAATCCGCCTATAAAACTCAAGAACAATTGGTTTGCAAGGCAGTTTGAATCTTTCACAGGAATGTACGGTATGCCTGTATATAGTGAATTTGACCCTACTTCCATCGTTGCACCGTTCTATCTTCTGTTCTTCGCCATGTGTCTCGGTGACGCAGGCTACGGAATCGTACTCCTGCTTTTCGGACTCATGCTGAACAAGGGATGGATAAAGTTTGCAATGTTCGACGGACTCGGAACCATCATCTCCATACTCGGTGCAGGGACCATGGTTGTCGGCACTGTGCTCGGTACATTCTTCGGAATGAGCCTTTACGACGCAGCATGGGTTCCTCAGGCACTGAAAAACTGCATGATTGTAGGCGAAGTCGAAGTACCTGGCATGGGTATGTTCAACATCCAGATGCTTCTGGCACTGGCCATAGGAGTATTCCATATCTGCCTTGCAATGACCGTCAAGGCTATAGGATACACAAAGAGGTTCGGATTCAAGGAAACAATCAGCACATGGGGATGGCTCCTGCTTATCGTAGGTGGCATCATACTGGCAATCCTCGGTGTCGGTAAACTTCTATCCCCTGTTGCCATAAAATGGGCAGTTATCGTGATCGGAACAGTTTCCGCACTTGCGATATACATATTCAACACCCCGGGAAGAAACCCTCTGATCAATATCGGAGCGGGACTCTGGGACACCTACAACATGGCTACAGGAATTCTTGGTGACGTTCTCAGTTACATCCGTCTCTTCGCACTCGGACTTGCCGGCGGAATGCTCGGCCAGGCCTTCAACAATCTCGCAGAGATGGTACGCGGAGACAGCGTCATCACATGGATCCCATTCGTGCTCATCCTCCTGTTCGGACATGTACTCAACATCCTGATGTCGTCTCTGGGAGCATTCGTGCATCCGTTGCGACTCACATTCGTAGAGTACTTCAAGAACGCCGGATATGAAGGAAAGGGCGCGAAATACAATCCCCTTACAACAACAAAAACAGAATAAGATTATAAACAACTAATAAAATCAAAACAATTATGAACGAAATTCTTGGTTACATCGGCCTTGCCATGATGCTCGGCCTTTCAGGTATCGGAAGTTCTATCGGAACAACAATCGCAGGTAACGCTGCTGAAGGTGCATTGAAGAAGAATCCTGAGAAGTCATCTTCTTACATGATCCTCTCTGCCATGCCGGCAACACAGGGTCTCTACGGATTCGTAGCTTTCCTCATGTGGATCGGTAAGGACTTTGCCGCAGACGGTATCGTACTCTTCGCTGTAGGTATCGCAGTAGGCGTTGTCTGCCTCTTCTCTGCAATCCGTCAGGGTCAGGTATGTGCAAACGGTATCATCGGCATATCACAGGGACATGACGTTCAGACCAACACCATGATCTACGCCGCTTTCCCTGAGTTCTACGCCATCCTTGCACTCATCGCAGCCCTCATGGTATAATACTTCGGCATATACCAGAATAAACATCCGACAGGCACTTTGCACCGGTGACCCCCGCCTCCCTCTCGGGAGGCACCCCCTGGCCGGGGGTGGCATGTCACCTATAGCAAAGTGCCTGTCGGATGTTTAAATGAATTATCGTAAGGATTATCTCGAGAATCTGTGAAGATTGTTCTTCCAGTTCATCTCGAAATCATCGATACCGATGCTGAAATTCTTCTGGAGGGACGCATCTACACCTTCACTGTACAGGGTATTGAGGAATCTGGTTATTCCTGAAGCCTTGTATTCGTCTTCCATGTAGCAGAAGATCGACTGGCCGCCTGTATAGTTCTGATATACGTAAGGGAAATGCAGGTCTGTAAAGTCACACTCTGACTTCATGCCTTCGATAGCCGTATCAGTAAAGACAGGACGCTTGCCTTCATTGCCGGAATATTCGGCGATGCCTTCATAGCACCACATCGGCACAGACTGACTCACACCATAATCAAGTGCAGTGAAAAACACATAATGCGTCATCTCATGCCACAGTGTGTTCTTTATAGGATCCGGTCTCAAGCCTCTGAAAAAGAATTCGCCATTGAGCAGGATTCCTTTGGCCACGCTGCCCATCTGCGAAAGATCGGACATGTACATACCCATAGTATTCGAGTAATCCTTTCCTGAAGGCTTCTTACCCAGGAGCAGTCCTATCTGACGGACGAATTCTTCCTGATCATCCGATATATATATTGGAAGTTTACGGCCTTTTACATCGTCAGGATAATAATATCTGCCGCAGAGGTCCTTGAGATGAGGTATGGCCTTATGTGCCAGAGACTGGATGTCCTTGATGTCATTCTTGAGTTCCGGGACAAAATAGAAGACGAAAAAGTCATCTTCAATCTTCGCAAGAGCTGTCTCAGGATCCATACCGGCATCGTTGTCATTGTCCCAGTCATCCTCATCAGGATCGGGATTGAAGGATATGAGGATATCCGTCAGTCCTTCGGAAATATTATTTATGAATTCAATGGTCTCAGGCGGTATCTCCGCATATATCAGTGCCTTGTTGTGCTGTCCCTTTTCATATACCCCCACCAGGGCCAAGGCCCAGAGCAGGAAGAGAAGGCATACACCTATTATTGAAAAATATCTGTTCATACGTCAATTCAGATATAGGATGTCCTGTATCTCGTTCTTTGAGGAAATGGTGAGATCTCCGATCCTGAAATTGTCACCGGTGGTCTCGCAGAAGAAATAGAGATAGCCGTCCTTTGATATAATTTCATCTCCACAGATGCGAAGCAGGTCCGCAGAAGACTGTTCCTTGAAGGCGACTGCCACGGCGGCATGAGTCATGGTGGTGATATATGCCGTCTTGAATCCTGCTTCTGCGAAAAGTGCCGCAGCAAGCGCAGCCTTGCAGTCACAGTCTCCCCTCTTGTCAAACATGGTCTCGTCAGGGAAACGGGCATACTCCCTCATATTGCCTATCTCATCGCATTTGTTGTCGTATTCATAGGAAATGTTCGGAGCCTGCACGAAGTCAAGGATGAACTGCATCTTCTCAAGTTGCGAGAGACCTGCCTCTCGGCACTCCCTGTTTATGTATCTGAGAAGTTTATGCATCCGGGACTTGTCCTCGTTACGGCGGAAAAGTTCGGCGATATTGTCTCTGAACATGTTTCCCGGAGATGTCCTGAACGGATTGTTCGCACGGAGCGCAGATAACTTTTCCAGATCGAAGGTCAATTCTAATTCTCCCTTGAGGGAGTTGTATGATGAATCCAGAGTCCATTCATACTGTACGGTCCTGGACATCTCAGGATCCACAGACGGCTCCTCTCCATCGGCATCTTCTTCTCCCTCATCCTCTGAGTCCCAGTCTTCCGGTTCCTCCTCGAAATGAGTGACAACCTCCCACGGCGCAGAAGTGATGAACCGGCGGTTCACCATTACACCGATCAGGACGGCGAGTTGGAGCGGAATGAAGTCACTGCCATACAGGAACACAGAAACCAGAAGCGAACATACTGTGAATATTATTATCAGGTTGGTCAATCCACCAACTCCGGTATTCCTGTTGAAGAGCATCAGGAAATCATCTATACCGTCACCGGTCAAGGCCTTCTCTATCTTGAACTGACGTACAAGAGCCCATATCAGGAAATAGACAAGAAGCATCACCACAAGAAATCCTATCTGCTCTCCCAGCGCAGGCAGAGTGAAAGGAGTCGTGTTGGTAAGATAGAATATGGCATATATGAATGCATAGATGAATGATGCCATGAGAGCGGTATCCTTCCATGTGGCAGATGGAAGGGCATGCTCTTCGTCCGGAGGCGGCGCCTGACGGTTCTTGTAAAGGAGCGCAAAGGCACCTGCTCTGGATGTCACTGTATACACATTAGGTTTAGCCTTGAACAGACGGCCTGTCTCGACTACCTTCGCCACACATACATCCTGAGCCACCTGGCCGTCAGATCCGCCTTCGCTCTCCAGGACAGCCTCTGCACCGGCCTTGAGATATACATACGAATGCTTCCTGAGCCATAATTCGTACCATTTGCCGGAACCGCTGATGGAAGGACGTCCCTTGGCATCAGTGATATATCCGAGAAGGTTGTGGCTCTTTCCGTAGATATTTCCGGCAAGGTCCACATATCCTGCCAATGACACCTGCTCCGAAAGCGATGACTGAGAAGGATCATCACGCAGATTGATCAGGGCAAGCCCGTTTTCGACATTGGAATATCCCTGATATCTGTTCGGTACCGGCTGATTGGTGTCCTTCAGATGGAATCTGTCGGAAGATATGTCATACATCACGTTACCGAACCTGCGGAACCTTCCGTCTTCGCCAATATATGAAGCCGTGGCCTTCTTCCTGAATAGACGGATGAGGGACATGACAAGAGAAACCACTGCCAGAAGCGACAGTATCGCTATCATTGAACTGATCATATTCATACAGCAGGCCCTCCCATCGTTTTCTCCAGAACGGAGAGTTCGTTCTTGGAGACAGGAACAGGACACCCTGCCAATGAGAACGACAGATTCATTTCTCTATAATATGCATAATACATGGTCATAAGCAATGCGAAATTCATCTCAGACACATCAAGGCCATGTACATTACATAAAGCGTTGCTCTTCAGACCTTCAGCAAGTTCCTGGACTGCAGACAGGAATATGAACGGTTCTGTACAATTCTCCGTACAGCATGCTGTCGAATAGCCCACAGTATCAGGGAAGACCCGTCGCACTTCATCTTCCGTCGTACGGAGCACCTTCACATCCTTCCCTGCTCCTGACACTAACATTCCGTTCATGCCTGCCATCTTCCTGAATGACTCCAGATCGAAGGCGTCCTTGAGATTCATAAGCATGCTTCCCGTATTGCGGAATGCCTTGAGCAGGAGTTTACCTCCAAGCATGGCTTTGAGACTTGCATTGAAGGCCTCTGAAGCAGATATCAACTGCTGCTCTTCATATGGGCATCCTATTCTGGCTATGCCCAGATTGTCTGTATCCGAACAGAAGACCTTCAGCAGATACAGGCTATCGTCAGAAGACAACTGGGAAATACGCTTGTCCTCCTTCTCGAGATGCACCTTCGCCTCAACGGCAGATTCATCGCTGAGAAGTTTCCTGTCCATGAAACTTCCCTTGGTAAGGGACTGGTTGAACATGGTCTCAGGCAGGGCCAGAGGTATGTTCTCCTGTTCTGCAACAGAAAGGTGCTTCCTGATATCCTCGATCTTGGCCATATGCCTGTCGCACTCGTCAAGCAGGTCCACATACACCTGATCGGCAAGAGTCATCTGTCTTTTCGCCAGTTCCAGGTTGATTTCATAAAGTATGCTGGCAAGAAGTCTGTATTTCTCGCGTCTGACCCTTAGAAAATGTCTGCGCAGACGGATGACAAATTCCACAAAGAATGGCAGAAGGAATATTACAGGTATCCATATCCATTTGTACTCCATGACATCACCGACGTCGATCACACCCGGAGACAGGACGTCAAGCACAGGAAGCAGGGTGAACACCAGCATGATGCCAAGGAAAAAGCATCTGTTCGACAGGCTCATCACTATCGGCTCCGACTTCAGCATCTTCCTCAGATTGTCTATGATCACTTTAGGAGTGTTCTCCCTGGAGCCGGCACGGACATGTTCGTAATCCTTCTTGAGATACTCGGGCACCGGTATTATGTCGGCCTCCTGCATACAGATTTCCTTCCTTCTGGAATTGAGGTGGTCCTTGAGTTCTTCATAGAAAGAAGTCAACTGGGCAAGAGTAGGATACTTTATACGTTTGTCTGACAGCACCTTCTCCTCACATTGAGACAAGACCTCCTTCAGGGCGGCCTTCATCCTCCCGACATTTTCCAGCATCCTTCGGCCATACTTGTTACGAAGATAGTACGACAATGTCTCCATGAAAGCGACCAGACGGGCCGGCAGATACTTCAGGAAGTCAAGATAGTATTTCGTATATAGCATGGACTTGAACATATCCCATACCGGATGCGGATCAGCCTCCTCTTCCATACGTTTCAGGTCGACTTCCACAGAACTGCAGCCCTGCCTTACCTTATCCATGACGGTACCTGCTGAAACAAGGTCGTCGGTGAAGATGCTTCTTGCCATGGTCGCCGAGAAGTCCGTATCATACCTGTCGTCCTTCTTGAATTCGGCGATAAGGCCTGTCAGGAGGGTATGAAGAGACTCTTCCTTGTGCTGTCCGCTGTTGTAATAGACGGATGCTGCACCGGCCGAAAAGATGTTTCTTCCGGAATGGTTGCCGTAATCGAAGATCTTTCTCTCACTATGCCCGCAGAAGAAGATGGTAACGATATACTGGAAGACAAGATGGGCGACCTCGTCATCCTTCAGTTGCGGATAGAACCTCTGGTCGCGGAACTGGACATCCTGACAGACAAGGAGATTGTTGAAATTGCGTCCGGGAAGTTCTGACGACAAAGTGTTCAGTTCTTCCAGAAACAGGGCACAACTGTTCCTGATCTTGTCAGACGGCTCCTGATGCAGGGTACTGGACAGATACAGGATTCCTGTCACTTCAAATCCGCGAACCACATGACTGCTGAAGATAGCCCCTCTTCTGTCACGCAGAAGGGATGGAAGGACATGATATACGCTTCTGGTCAAGGGATCCTGCACGTCCCCGATGATGCAGACCTGAAAGTCTGAAAAGGCATGACCTTTCTGCTGGATTCCGTTGAAGCATTTCTTTCCCTCTTCAAGAACAAGTTGGAGGAAACCGTTGCATGACTGCGCATTGTCGACTGCAACCGGGACTCCGTCCTTTCCGGATCTGAAGCGGGAATAATGCCAGAAAGACTGCTGATGCTCCGACATCCCGGCCAGAAGGGAGGCCAGAACATCGGAACGCACATCATTCTGAGTAAGGTCTATTATCCAAAGAGGAAGCATGGTATCACTCTGCTATGAACTTGTTGTAGTTGAAATAGACATCATTGAGGATGGTGAGGATATCGGATATCGTTTCCTTTTCCTTGTCGCTCTTAGTAATGCTCCAAAGGGCATTATATTCCTGCTTGAGCGCATCAAGCACAGCAGGATAATTCCTGGCGAGACCCTCAGCATCCATCCAGTTGAGTTTCTTCACTACTTCAGTAGAGAGCCTTCCATACAGGCCGTTGACATATCTTCCGGCAAAAGCCTCACTTATGTCGGTCAACGGTGTCTTCGGATTATTTACTGAGAACACATCGAAATACCTGAGACCTCCGTCTTCATCCCTGAACGCAATCTTCTCATCCTCAGTCCTGAGGGCCGGATATGACGCCACCTTCGCAAGATTTTTCTCAATGATGACCGGAGTCTGATAATATTTATCCTTTTCATACTCTTCTTCCGGTGTGTATATGTAGTCCTGCATCACCTTCGTAAGGCGGTCAATGATGAGATACTTCACAAAGCACTTCATCTCCGTTGAAATCTCACGTGGGAGCCTTATGGCATCAGGATTACCACCTGCGAGTGCCAGGGCACTATGGAGGTGACAGAGTTCCTTTGATACCGTTGCATCATAAGACGCCTTCAGGCTGTCATAATACATGTAGTAGTCAAACGGCACACCGATCTTTCCTGCCATGATGTACATGACGTCAGTGTTGCTGTCAGCATAGAATGACGAATTCGCATTACCCTCCTGATATCCGAACACGGAAGCGGCGAGTTCCTTTGTAGGAGCCACACAGAAGGTCCTTCTGATGGTGATGTTGTCATGCCTGCTCGGATTGAATGCAAAGAAGATGGATGGGGTCATCCTGTTTCTGATCCGCCTTTTCGCATCCACATCAAGATCCTCATAGAAAGAGGCAAGAGGCTTGTTGTACCATGCATCGGTAAGGGTATTGGACTCCCTGCACTTGACTGAGACCGTCTGATATGCAAAGTTAAGTATATCCTCCACCATCCTTGTGTATTCATCCAACTTGTTGTTGGTGAATATGCGCGTCTGTTCTCCTATTATGTAATACGACCTTTCCATTGCAGGGCCGCATATACGTACCATATCCTTGATGTGGGTTTCCAGACTTCCCTGGCCGTCATTACGCAGCGGAATCATTCCCTGTCCGCTTACATAGTCCACTGTAGGAGTGACCAGTTCGGCATACCACTGGGAGAACTTGTTGCCATCTTCCTTCCATCTTCCGTCAGTAACAAATGAAGTGATGTCCGGCAGATATACCGAAGTCACATCCTTCGACTTGTCGCTGAATGTCTGTGCAAGGTCGGAGTACGCCTTCGTAAGACCTGATTTCTCATCATTGAGTTTTGAATAAGCGGCGGTCAGAAGGTTCTGCACATGAGTACGGATGATGTCTATGACGCCTCTCTCTCCACGTGACAAAGTCTTCAGTATGGAGAAGAGTTCGTCAAGAACCTCTATCTCAAGTGTTCCCGCCATCCATTCCTTGAGGGTAGCGAAATACTGATTCACATCATCCCTGTTGGATCCGGTGAGCCTTTCCGACACACTGATCTTCACTGCATTCTGATAGAGTTCATCAAGAGACTTGTCGGTCTCATCAAGATTGTCCTTGAGTTTCTTCCTGTTGCTGACTATCCTCAGTTCAGAAAGCAGTTTAGAATCAGATTCGGACTCATAGTCCGTATACAACTGGACGCAATGCTGGTCAAGAGCCTTAAGGACGACATTCACATATTCAAGACCGTACCTTGTAGCATTCTCCTCAGTCCATTGCCAAAGTGCCTTCTCAATCACATCGACAGAATTCTTCTTTTCCTCTGCCTTGGAATGGATCACAGTCCTGACCTCGTCCACGACAGCCTCGGCACCTGTCTTGGACACGCTGTCAGGAAGTACCTTCACGACTTCACCCTTGCTGTCCCTTATCATGTTTTCAGGCATGTCTTCCTCTATCCTCTCGGCAGTGATGCCACGAAGGAGGGAACCATAGGCTCCCGGAACACCAGTCTCGAAAAGATTGCGTCCGATGACTGTTCCGAAGAGGTCCTTCATTATCCTGTTGACCTTCTCGTCACTGTCTATTCCATTGCCGATGATACCGTATTTGAGCATTTCGAACTGGTATCTTATCGACAGATAGTCCTGAAAGTCCTTCACCGGCTTGCGAAGGGCCACATATCCCATAGGGATGTTGAAACACTTGGCCGGCATCGCCAGATCCCCGTCCTGATAATTGTCCAGGAACGACACGAAACCTCTTGCAGCAGCACCGTTATGCACATAGAAAAGCATCTCGGCAGTGTTGTTGTACATGTTTTCGATATTACCCATCACATTTCCGGCATCAGTCTGATAGTCGACAGGTATACAGTATTCAAACGGTCTGTACGAATGCTTGTCATTGAATGTCACATAATCCGGACGTACTGCAAGCCTATGGTAAAGCATCGTCTTCTCCGCATCTCTTGAAAGACACTGGAAGGTCTCTATTTCATTCAGACATGCATAGGCATTCTTAGGGTACTTCTCATTCTCACTGTTGTTGTCGATATAGAATTTCGGCATGTAGAGGATCAGAGACACCTTAGGATGTCCGGCATCGACCATTGTCTTATGTAGCATATTCACATAATAGAGGACATCGTTCACAACACCGCTTCCTGTACCTCCGTTGCAACTGGAAACCACCCAGTAATGAATAGGAGACTGCACACCGCCGTTACGTTCGACATTGGTCAGGTCGTTTATCGCAGAAATGAGTTTTCCCATGAAGTCACTCTGCTTTCTGGCAAATGCAAGTCTGGATTTCATGCGGAAAGCACTGGCACCATATCTGAGACTCCTGTTCTCCATCTTGTAGGCAGTATCCTTCGAGCACGCTTCAAGTATACGCTTGTTCTCCTTGAGATGAGTAGCACGCTCAGCCTCCTGATAGATCATATGAGGGTTCTGGTCGCCAAGGTCCACAAGTTCTTCACGCGCAGAGATGATCTCCACATTACCGTTCTCATACAGATACTTGTAGTTCTTGTTCATGTTGTCGATATCCCTGTCGTCGGTATCGACGAAAATGAATCTGTAGTCCTCATTCAGGGCATCATGCTTGGTCCTTCCTGAAGATGCTTCCATTCTTTCATAGATCTTGTACTTTGTCCTGGCCACGGTGTTCACTCCCGAACCGCCGAGACCGATAAAGATGTGCTTAGATGCCATATATTTTTTATTTTATTGTAACCATTTGATAGTATGTCCGTTGCCGACTGAAACGGAGGTATATCGACCGATAAGCGGATGCTGATGCGATCCCCAGGTCTGTCCCCTCAACTTGAACTTCGCGCCTTTAAGAAGGAAAAACTCGTACGTAGGCCTCTTGAAGAAGAGGAAGAACGGATTGTATGTCTTGACACGTATCTCTGCCTTCCATGCCGCCCCCGGTACAGGATAGAACTCCGCACCGGCACCGAAATCCACGGACCTGCGGGCATTGGCAGTCCTCTTCCTGTCCACCGATATGCCTTCAGAAACCACATCGAATCTGCCGTTGATCTTGTAGAATGCGGAATTGTTCCTTGAAAATGCGCGGATCACAAGAATGATGTAAAGCAGTATCAGTCCGATTATGACACAGCAGAGCCATAACGGTAGAGGATAGCAGAACACCGTGCGGTCCACTGCGCCACCTGCCTTGAGAAGAGGAAGGGTGAAGCCCAGTTTCTCCAGTTCATGATTGTATGGCATGGCAAAAGAGGCATGTACCGTCAGGGTGTCAGAAAGTTTCACAAACTTGGGATCGAGAAGGTCATTCCTTCTATGAATGAACTTTCCTGCATCCACATCTGCGGCAGTCTCGATCTGCTCCGGAAGGGATGACCTGAAACGGAATACATTATTCTGCGCTATCACTGTATCGACCTGAAGGATTTCATACACACGGCATGGCGTCCAGTCCACATCAAGAGTCAGGTTGCCGTCAATATCGAGCGACGGAGACGCAGACAATCCGGCAGGGCTTATGTTCCTGTCCACCACAGCATAGAGTTTGTCCAGAAGGATGGCATTCTTCCGCTGGGAGAACCATGCTGAAAGAGCCTTGTTGCTGGTGATCCTTACATGATTGAAAGACATGTCCTCAGGAAAGACTCCCCTCACCTTCTCAAGATCCCGGCCGGAACCCGGAAGTTGGAGGGCAAAGACATACACATCATTGCCGGACTGCTCCGTTGCAAACCTTCTGGCAGTTTCAGCCCAGTTTTCCTTCCCTTTGCGTGCAGCCTTCGGATCGTGAACGAAATCGGTGATGATGAAGACGAACTTCAGATTGCTTCGTCCTATCTGCTTCAGATCGGTGGCAAGGTAGTCCAGCATGAGGGCGAGGTCGGTATTGTTGAAGAATCTCGCCTTCTCCGCCTGAGTCGTAGGCTTGTCATACACATGTTCAGCATAATCCACAAGACTCTCCACTGTGGCACCATCCACCTTTCCGGAACTGCCCACCTCATTCACTGCCTCACCTCCGAATTTGATCAAAGACACATGGTCACCTTCCTGAAGAGATCGGAAGAACTCCTGAAGGGCCGGCACGACTATATCCTTATACTGGCTCATGGTTCCGGACACGTCAAGCGCAAAGACATAGTCTGCCCTCTGGTCGCTCAGTTCGTCACCGAACTTCTCCATCAGCAAGGGATAGTCCTTCCATAGCGCATCAATGCCATCAGACTTCTGGGAAACGGTATGACCATCTGCCCATGCAAAAAAAGCCAGACAGGACAAGGCCAGAACAAGGAATATTCTTTTCATAAATCAGTTCATTCGTTTAAACTTGTAAATATAACATTTATTTTCCATATAACGGCCAGAGCAGACACAAAAAAGGCCGTCCGATTAAGGACAGCCATATAAAAGCGAATCTATCACCTGAATCAATATTCATCCGGAGCATACTTGAACGGATCGAGAGGAGACTTGTAGTCGCAGTAATCAGACTCGACAAAGAAACGCTTGAGTTCGATCTCGGCATTCTCGAGAGAATCTGAAGTATGCACGATATTCTCCTGTGCACTGAGGCTGTAATCTCCACGGATGGTTCCGGGAACCGCCTTGCTTGCCTTTGTAGCACCGGCCATGTCACGCACTACCTGCACTGCGCTATATCCTTCCCAGCAGCAGAGGATTACAGGAGCGGCCATCATGCCGTCACGGAGCCAAGGGAAGAAAGGTCTGTCAAGAAGATGCGCATAATGAACCTTGAGGATTTCCTCATCAAGTTGCACCATCTTCATGGCCACAAGTTTAAGACCTCTTTTCTCGAATCTTGAGATAACTTCGCCGACAAGTCCTCTCTGGAGGCATCCGGGCTTAAGAATTACCAATGTTCTTTCCATAATGTTTATAGTGTTACCAATTTACTTTCTGTCTTGAGAGAGGCATGGTCATACAACGGGCACCGCCGCCGCCTCTCGGGAGTTCCGAACCGTCTATGGCAACGGCACAGAGGCCCTCACCCAATACCGACGCATCACTTCTGCCTGAAATGAAATCCGAAGCCTTGACAATATCGAAGCCGTTTCTTGAAAGTTGTTCAAGAGTATGGACGTTGCGGGCATAGGTAAGCACCTTTCCAGGAGCAAACGAGAAGAAGTTCGCACCACTGTGCCACTGTTCCCTCTCCTGATCCCACTCGTCATCACCGCCGCACACTATCGGCTTGAGGTCCATGCCGAGTTTCTTTAGAGCAGGCAGGAGGCCTGACACAGGCCTGATCGATGTCACATTGCCATCCTCAATCACGATATGGACGGTCTGATACTGGTTTGCCTGCATAATCAAAGGCTTGAAGACCATGCATTTGTCCCTATCGAGAAGGGTGAAGACCATATCCAGATGGATGAACGACTCCGGATCTGACGGCAACTGCTGCACAAGGACATTGTATCTTCCTACAGGACAGTTCCTTCTGAACCTGTCTATCATGAAGTCGATACCCTGCGGGGTGGTGCGTACACCGTTGCCGATGATAAGGATATCCTCACGCGCCACGATGATGTCACCGCCTTCCATTATCACAGGCGAGGATTCCGGAGTGACAAGATTGGCATCCACCACATCGCATTCGAAAGCGCCGCTGCTGCGGTAGATGGCATCCATTATCAGAGACTCGCGCATCCTCACCTTGTTCGCCATACGGCAGATAAGAGCATTGCCACCGATTGTCACCGCCGCATCCCTGGTGAAATAAAAATTATACAGAGGATACAGAGCATAATACTCGTTCCTGAGATATGAAGTCAGAGTATCGATCTTTGCCGGCAAACCCTCGATGAGGACTCTTGCCAGTTCAGAAGACTTCATCTCCATCAGCGTGTCCAGATAAGGCATGACATCTTCCGTCTCGCAGATCCTGCGGATAAGGTCAGCACGCGGCTTCCACTGGTCGAGCACCTTCACAAGAAGATCACTGACCTCATATACTTTCGCAACCTTGGAAAGGACTCCTGACAACTGCTCATATTCATTTTGAGCAATCGAAAGATTCAGAATATCACTGTACAAGGCCCTCTGGACATTCCTTGGCGTCATGTTTTCCACTTCGGCACCGGGATGGTGCAGAAGCACAGCATCAAGTCTTCCGACTTCAGACTGTATATCAATTTGCAATTTTTCCTGATTCATAAATTTTGATTTCATCACAAAATCGGTCTGCAAGTTAATAATTTATTTTGAAAACATGAAAATTTTAAAGACATACAAATTATCGTAATTAAAGAAATGTGCTATCTTTGTATTTTGGCAATCAAATTGCCAGACATAAAATAACCTGAAAACCGACACGATATGGGATATAAATTAAAGAATGACGCAAGATTCGGTGTAATCGGCTACGGCAGTTGGGCCACAGCCCTTGTATACGCCCTCCAGCGCAACGGACAGCACATATGGTGGCATATACGCAATCAAGAGGTACTGGAATCGATACAGACAGAAGGCAGGAATGCCAAGTACCTGAATGACATCGAGTTTGACAACACACTTATAGACGCCACACCAGACCTGAACGAGGTAGTTGAGAATTCAGACATAATCATCGTAGCAGCCCCTTCAGCATACCTGAAGGACTTCATGAAGGACCTTACTGCCCCTTTGGACGACAAGTTCATCCTCTCCGCCACCAAGGGCATCATCCCGGATGACTACAAGACCATCACCGAATATTTCCGCGACACATACGGACTCGGATATGACCATCTCGGACTCATTTCCGGCCCGTCACACGCAGAAGAAGTGTCCCGCAACAAACTGTCATACCTTACCGTGGCCTGCACCGACAGGGAAAACGGTGAACTCATAGGGTCAAGATTCTGCACCTCGACCATGAAGATAAGATACTCCGCCGACATTTACGGTATCGAATATGCCGGTATACTGAAAAACATATATGCCCTGGCAGGAGGACTTGCCGTGGGTCTCGGATACGGAGACAATTTCCGTGCAGTGCTTACGGCAGCAGGAGCGGCAGAAATGACAAGATTCATCCAGGAAAGTTATCCGTTTGAAAGGAACACGATGGACTCGGCATATCTCGGAGACCTTCTCGTCACATCATATTCCAACTTCAGCCGCAACCGCCGTCTGGGACAACTGATAGGACACGGCTGCACAGTCAAGAGCGCCCTCAACGAAATGACAATGATTGCAGAAGGCTACTTCGCCGCCGAGTGCATAAAGCATATAAACGAAAGACATGGAGTGGAAATGCCTATAGCAGACATGGTCTACGATATCCTATACAAGCGCGCCAACCCACGTCGCAGGATGAAAGAACTTACCGACCGCCTGTAATGGTCTGCAAGCCTTATCCAGACAGATAATTATCAACATTTTTTATAAAAGACAGTGATCATGAAAGGTAAAATCATCGGCATCACATCAGCAATCATCGCACTTGCACTTGCCGCCTTTATTTTCTTCAAATTCTATTTTGTATTCGGCGAAGGCGTCAAGGCCGGTGAACTGAACTTCGTAGTATACAAAGGCTACGTGTTCAAGACATATGAAGGACGTGCCATTCAGGCAGGATTCGGCAAGGGCAAAGGTGCAAATGCCGGAGCGATCCAATCTTATGAATTCGACTTCTCCATCACCGACCAGGCCGTCGCAGATTCGCTCATGCGTTGTGGCGGAAAAATGGTGGAACTACATTACAAGGAGTACCTGGGGACTCTTCCATGGAGAGGAAAGCAAAGGTACATAGTGGACAGGATAGTTTCAGTAAGAGACATTTAGCATACAGATATGAAGAAGATCAATTTGGTCCTGGGCACATTGTGTCTGGGATTGACTATGTCTGCACAGCCGGGCATAGTTGAAACAAGGCCGGCAAACGACCCTTCAGGAAAAATCCTCACCATGGAGGAAACCATCCTTGCAAGGGAACTTGCCCCGGACAATCTTTACTGCCAATGGGTGGACAGTCAGAACATTCTGATGCGCAAGGACGGCCAATGGAAAGTCTGGAACATCATCACCGGAGAGTACCGCGACTATTCGGCTCCAAGGAAGATGAGGGACGCATATACCCAAGGGCAGAGCCTCTACCTCCGTATAGGACCTGACGTCACCACACCTATTGCCGTCAGCGAAAACAGCGACATCACATACGGACAGTTCGTCAGCCGCAACGAGTTCGGCATCGACGGAGGCATATTCTGGTCACCTGACAGCAGCAAGGTGGCATTCTACCGCAAGGACGAATCAAAAGTCACCTCATTCCCTCTTCTGGACATCACCACACGCACCGGAAGCCTGAAGGAAATCAAATACCCTATGGCCGGAATGGATTCCGAGAACGTAAGACTCGGAATCTACGACATAGGATCATGCACGACGGTATATGCTGATGCCGATGATTTCGGATACGACCAGTACCTGACCAACATCTCGTGGTCACCGGACGGCTCGAAGATTTTCATCCAGGTCCTGGACAGAAGCCAGAAACACATGCACCTCAACATGTACTGTTCCAAGACAGGAGAATTAATCAAGACACTTCTGACAGAAGACAATGACAGATACGTCGAGCCTCAGGATCCGATCAGATTCATAAAAGGATCGGACAGGTTCTTCATCTACCGCACGGACAACAGGGACGGATACAGGAACCTCTACCTGTGCGACACAGATGGCAATATACGCCGTCTGACCTGCACAGATGCCGACATCGATTACATTGCCAACGATGGAAAACATGTTTGGTATACTTCAGCGGAAGTTTCTCCTGTAGAGAAACACCTATACCGTATCCCGATAAAGATTTCAAAGAGCGCAAAGACTCCTGCCCAGGTCAAGATAGGAAAGCCGGAAAGACTCACTCATGAGGCAGGATGGCATACCATAGCAATGAGTCCGGACTGCAGGCATTTCATAGACAGTTGGAGCAGTCTTTCTGTCCCAAGGGTGACAGACTTATGCAAGGGAGACGGCAAGACGGTCAAGAACCTCCTTACCGCACCAGACCCTACAATGGATCATGCCTATACCGAAATCAGTCTCGGCACGGTGAAGAGTGCAGACGGCAAATATGACAACTGGTATCGTCTTATTAAGCCAAAGGATTTCGACCCGTCAAAGAAGTATCCTGTCATACTGTATGTATATGGCGGCCCGCACTCGCAGATGGTCAAGAATACATACATGGCAGAACTGAGACGTTGGGAGATGTACATGGCTCAGAGAGGCTACCTGGTATATGTTCAGGACAACAGAGGAACCGCCAACCATGGCGCCGAATTCGAGAAATCCATCCATGGACAGTGCGGACAGGCAGAGATGGCCGACCAGATGGAGGGAATCAAGATGCTGATGTCACTTCCATACGTGGACAAGGACCGCATAGGAGTACATGGATGGAGTTATGGTGGATTCATGACAATCTCCCTGATCACCAATTATCCTGACGTGTTCAAGGTAGCCGTGGCAGGAGGACCTGTCATCGACTGGAAGTGGTATGAGGTCATGTATGGCGAGAGATACATGGACCATCCGGACCGCAATCCTGAAGGATATGCAAGGACAAGCCTCATCAACAAGGCCAAGGACCTTAAGGGCAGACTCCTTATCTGTCAGGGCGCTATCGACCCTGTAGTGGTGTGGGAGCACAGTCTGAGTTTCATCAGGGAGTGCATAAAGAACAACGTCCAGGTGGACTACTTCCCATACCCTTGCGCTGAACACAATGTAATGGGAAAGGACAGGGTACATCTTCACGACAAGATCACCATGTACTTCGAAGACTATCTGTAATATATCTTGGGATGGGGCCTGTCCTGGAAAGGTGTCGGCGTGATTGAAGTCCCGATACCGATGATGAACTCCCCTACCGTAAACGATGCCTGCACACCGAATGAGAATATCTCCGGCGTTGCAGGCATTCTTATTGCCGCTCCGTCCCCGTTCCTGTCAGGGAACAGAACTGGAGAATATACTTCCAGAGACTGGAAATACTGAGTCCATATCATCACGCTGACCAATGGTGTCGGATGCCAGATGAACCCTTCCCTCGTTCCCATGCCCCAGTTGTTTCCTAGAACTCCCAACTGTGCCCCGTATAGGATTCCTGAAAGGTAATAGAAATTACGTCCCAGTCTGAAAGTGTTTCCTAGCATCATCTGTTGCGAAATATACATTTGGGGAACATCTATCATGTTGTAGCCTTCGAGGGTAGAGAAGAATTTCTCAGGATGCTGAAGGGAGTATTCGCCGAAACCTACGCTGCCGTCAAAGCCATAGACATCCAGTATCGGAAAATACGGTCTTGGCAAAGGAGCATAATCCCATGGCTCATAACCCAGAAGTCTGTCTTTTGGGATGAACAGATCCTGTGAGAGCAGGTCCGGAATCGGCTTCGGAAGAGTATCGGCCGGTTCTGCCCGCAGCGTGTCACGGGCAGAGTCTGTCTGATACTGTCCGGGGATTCCGACAACCATCATTGATGATATCAATATATATAGAAACATAGTATTCCGTTTTTTGCAGAAAAAGGCAACTACTATGCCCTTTTTCCAGCAATTGTGCTAACTTTGTCAAGTTTTTTCAACTATAAAGGCATATCCGTATCATGGGAATGAAATCAATAAAGGACATCTATAAGATCGGTAAAGGTCCGTCCAGCAGTCACACGATGGGACCATTCAAGTCCGTACGACACTATGTCAACCATCATGAGGAAGCAAAGGCCATCCATGTGACCCTTTACGGCTCTCTGGCTGCGACAGGCAAGGGACACTTGACTGACTGGGCCTGTGAAGACGCCTTCCGCACCGGAAAGGTGGAGATCGAATGGATTCCTAAGGAGGAACTTCCCATGCATCCGAACGGAATGAAGATCGGAGTCCTGGAAGAGGACGGCACCATCAATGACGTATGGACATACTACAGTGTCGGAGGAGGTGACATCGTCTGCATTGAGAAGCCTATAGATGGAGCAGGCAGTGAAGAGGTGTATGAACTTACCACCATGAAGGAAATAATGGACTGGTGCAACGCCAACGGAAAGGCATACTGGGAATTCGTAGACGAACACGAAGGCCGCAACAACGGACTATGGGAACATCTCGATAAAGTATGGAAGGTGATGCGCGACGCTGTAGAGAGAGGAATCGACCAGGAAGGAGCCCTTCCCGGACCGCTCAACATACGCAGGAAGGCTTCAAGTTATTTCATCCGCGCAGAAGGCTACAGCGACGTACTGCGCACCAGAGGACTGATCTTCGCCTATGCACTGGCTGTAAGCGAGGAAAATGCCTGTGGAGGAACCATTGTCACAGGACCGACCTGCGGCTCCTGCGGTGTCCTTCCGAGCGTACTCTTCCACATGCAGAAATTCTACAACTTCAGCAACCAGCGTATCCTTCGCGCTCTTGCCACCGCAGGTATATTCGGTACCGTCGTGAAACATAATGCGTCGGTATCCGGTGCAGAGGTA
>JAFVHZ010000208.1 GCA_017474265.1 Bacteroidales bacterium
GATGCTCTCGCAGCACTCAAGAGCCAACTTGAGAACAAGTAATTCAAAATGAATTTCACTCTTAATGTATTGGGCACGGCCTCGGCCCTGCCCACTACAGAAAGATATCCAAGCGCCCAGGTACTAGACGTACGTGGGCGTTTGTTTATGATAGACTGCGGTGAGGGCGCGCAGATCAGCCTCCGCAAGGCGGGCATATCATTTCTCAAGATAGAGCATATCTGTCTGAGTCATATCCATGGAGATCATATATTCGGTATTTTCGGACTTCTTTCCACGATGGGGCTTCTTGGAAGGACGTCTCCTCTGAATATCTTTGCTCCAGAGTCTTTCAAGCCGGTTCTGGAATTTTTCATGTCAACTTTCGGGGAAGGTCTTCTCTTCGAGGTGAACTTTGTCTCCCTGTCCATGTCAGAGCCGGAAGTGGTTTATGAGAACAGGACTGTGGAACTGCTTGCCTTTTCTCTGAATCATAGGGTCGAGACCTTCGGATTCATCATAAGGGAGAAGAAGCCGATGCTGAATGTACATAAGGATGCCATTGCACGATACGGGTTGTCTCTGGCGGAGATAGGAGCCCTGAAACAGGGCTTGGACGTGGTGCGTGAGGACTGCGTGATATTGAATTCAGAAGCGGCCTATCTGCCTTATGAGCCACGGAGTTATGCATATTGCAGCGATACGGCTCCTTTTCCGGAATTAGCACTGTGGGTGAAGGGTGTATCGCTTCTGTACCATGAGGCTACATTCCCTGCTGAAATGGCTGAGATGGCTGCCAAGACATATCATTCTACTACAGTTCAGGCTGCGCAATGTGCTTCGGATGCTGGTGTCGGACGTCTGATTGTCGGCCATTACTCGTCGCGTTTTCCGGATGTCGGATTCTATCTTGAAGAACTGCGTTCGATTTTTCCGGAAACATATCTTGCTCACGACGGTGATGTCGTGGAAATTCCCTATCTTCGCAAGGTATGAAGAAAATAGTAATGATGTTGTTTGCTGCCATATGCATGTCTGCGACGGCGGCTCATGCTCCGAAAGGTGGAAGTTCGCCTCAGGAGATATATATCGGTCAGTTCGCCACTCTTGCGGTTGAGGAGATGTACCGTAGCGGAATCCCTGCCAGCATAACGCTTGCGCAAGGGCTTCTTGAGTCACGCTACGGTCTTTCTGAACTGGCTGTCAAAGGAAACAACCATTTCGGCATAAAATGTCACAATAACTGGAAAGGGGGAAGGATGTATTATGATGATGACCGCAGGGGAGAATGCTTCAGAAAATACCCTTCTCCGGAGCAGTCATATCGCGACCATTCCGACTTCCTCAGGTATCGTGACCGCTACAAGTTTCTGTTTGACTATAAGATTACGGACTATAAGGCATGGGCCTATGGCCTTAAGAAGGCAGGATATGCAACGGATCCTGCCTATCCGAAGAAACTCATCAGCCTGATTGAAGAATATGACCTTCATGAATATGACAGGAAACCTGCGTCATTTGCAAGGTCTGACAGAAAGGCAAAGGCGTCTTCTCAGAATAAGGCCATGACCAAAGAAGAGAAGAGGGCTGCAAAAGCAGCAGCCAAGGCTGCCAGGGAGGTCGCCGGGAATCTCTCCGAGGAACTGCCTCAGTCCCCGACAATGATAGAGGAGGTGAGACCTTTGACGGAAGTCCAGCGTCAGGATTTTCACTTCAATATGTCACGTGAAGTATACTCTCAGAACGGTGTGGCTTTTGTGTATGCATCTGAGGGTGATACCTATAGGAGTCTTGCTGCAACATACAATCTGTTCCCTCGTGAGATATTGAAATTCAATGATGTGAAGGATGCGGACGCTCCTGTTCCTGGTACTAAGGTGTATCTCAGGGCTAAGAAGAAGCAGACATCGAAAGGTTTGGAAAAGCATGTCATGGAAGAGGGGGAGACTATGAGGGATATTGCACAGAGATATGGTGTGAAACTTTCTAATCTGTACAAGATGAATGGCATGAGTGAAGGTGATGTGCCAAGAGAAGGTGATATTATCAAATTGAGAAAATAGTTACTATGAAAAGGGGAGTTAAGATAACGATATGGATTCTGGCAGTGCTTGCTGTATGTGCCGGCGTTGGTGGATTTGTCTTTGGAAGGTATTACATAGATAACAAGAAGCCTAACTTTTCGGAGGAATATGTTCTGTATGTCCGTCCTGAGATGACTGCAGGACAGGTGCTTGATTCCCTTCAGACAGGTGCTGGGGTAATCCGTCCAAAAAGTCTGGAGCGGTGTTTCAGTAAATTGGATGTGGAGTCAAATATGAAGCCCGGCAGGTATGTCTTAGATTCGACAGCGACCAGTATTTATGTGGCACGTATGCTGGTTTTCGGCTGGCAGACTCCTCAGAACCTTGTCCTTTCCGGCACAATGCGCAGCAAGGGCCGTATTGCGAAGAAGATAAGCACTCAGATGATGGTTGATTCTGCTTCTGTAGCCTCTGCACTGGATTCTGTTGAATTCCTTAAGGGATATGGCTTTACTCCGGAGAATGTGTTCGCCTTGATTCTTCCTGATACATACCAGATGTACTGGACAGCCTCGGTCGAGGAAATCTTTGACCGACTCAAGAAGGAGTATGATGCTTTCTGGACTCCGGAGCGTGATACGAAGGCAAAGGCTCAGGGACTGAGCAGGATGCAGGTGTCTATAATGGCTTCAATCGTCAGCGGTGAGACATTGAAGGATTTCGAGTATCCGAAGATTGCCGGCGTATATCTCAATAGGTATAAGAAAGGCATGAAACTGCAGGCTGACCCGACCATAGCATTCTGCTATGACTATACTCTTGACCGCATTCTGAAGAAGCACCTGAAGGTGGATTCTCCTTACAACACATATATGCATGTGGGATTGCCTCCAGCACCAATCAATGTGCCTCCAAAGGCCTGTCTGGATGCAGTACTGAATCCAGACAAGCATGGATATATATATTTCTGCGCAAGTCCAGCCTTTGACGGAACCCATAGGTTTGCAGTCACTTACAGTGAGCATCTCAAGAACGCTCGTGCATTCCAGCGCGAACTCACTGCACGCCGCAAGGCCAAGGCTGCCGCATCGAAATAGCATGGCGGTTAAATACCTGTCATAACTACAATAAAACCAGCCTTGTTGTGACGGTGTCTTGGGTTTAGATGTTTACGCCGGTGTAGTGTGGACCGAAACGCTCGAAGGCCGCACGGTCAAGGGCTTCCTGATGGTCAGGGTGTGAGATGCTGATCAGGAGTTTGGCGCGTTCCTGCATTGACTTTCCGTAAAGGTCCACAGCACCGAATTCTGTCACCACGTAGTGTACATGCGGGCGGGTTGTCACAACTCCGCCGCCTTCGATGATGGTAGGTGCTATCTTGCTGCCTCCCTTGTTGGTGGTCGAAGGCATTGCGATGATGGCCTTGCCCTGAGGAGCGAGAGATGCTCCGTAAATGAAATCCACCTGTCCGCCTACACCAGAATGGAATCTCAGTCCGATGGAGTCAGCACAGACCTGTCCTGTAAGGTCGATCTGAAC
>JAFVHZ010000209.1 GCA_017474265.1 Bacteroidales bacterium
TATAGTCGAAATAGTTGGAAGCATTTGTCCCGGTCATCTTGTAAGAGCCTCCGTTGTATGTTCCAAGGTCTCCCTGACATACGCAGTCTCTGAAAATTGACTCATTGTTGCACTGACCGAAGAATGTTCCCTTGTATGAAGCGTGATCAGTGATGACATCGCCATAGTTCTCCACCCCGCTGAACAGACAATCGTCTCCGCTTACGAGACATACCACGCCTGCTGCGGCTCCCTTGGTGGTGCAGACCACATCACCATGGTTCACCGTATTGAGTATCTGACACTCTGCGCCTGTAATGCAAGTCACAGCACCGATACGTGCAGAGCCGGAAGTCGCATAACTGTTAGTTATATTTCCATTGTTCTTGCAATCCTGAACAGTTGTATATCTGTTGCAGGCTGCCACAATTGAAGAAGTTCTGCCTGTTGCAGAAGTTATGTTTCCGTTATTCTCGCAGCCGCTGACAACCACCCGGAGTTCGCTGTCCGCATGGTTGGTACCGAAGCCTAGAATACCGGAAATATGAGCAGCGTCACCGTTGTTCTTGACGTTTCCGCCACCGGCAGCAGCAATAGCGGCATTGTTTGTAATTCTGCTGATTTCCACCTCTGAATTCTGCGCAAATGCAAGTCCGACTACGCCCATGGTAGTCCTCTTTTCGGCCGCGCCTGAATTGAACTGCATCGGAGCATTGTTCACGACATTCCTTACCGCCGCATCATATACAAGCCCGGCAACATCGCCAGCCTGAACATCCGTCGTCGTATTGTCTGTGAGCGAAGATGTCACATCCATCACAAGGTTCTCCACTACGGCACCGCTTCCAAGAGTTCCGAAGAGGCCGTAAGTCGAGCCGGCAACAGAACTTGTGCAGACCATATCGAGATTCTTGATTGTGTGGCCGTTGCCGTTGAAATGACCTGTAAATGCTGTTCCTGTCACCGTAAGTTTATTGGACGAAAGTGTATGGGTCGCATTTCCGATAGGTGTCCATGTCTTTCCGGACATATCGATGTCGGCAAGCAGGGTAACTACACCCGACATATTCGTAAACTTGGAATAATCCTTTCCGGAATTTACAAGAGTCGCAAATTCAACGAGTTCGTCAGCCGTCCTGATGCCGACCGCATCCGGGCCGATATAGATGATGTTGGAAATCTTTGCCTTATCAGCGGCATCCTGGCTTGAACCTATATAGGTCATGTAGTTGGATGAGTTTATGGCAACCTGCTGAAGATTACCACCATTATAACTATACATCGAACCACCTGCAACCACATCGGACATGCTCTTCAGATCTGAGAACCAAGCGACAAGAAGGCCGCGTCCGTTGGTGCAGTCACTCACTATCTTTCCATAGTTGCCACCGCCGGTAAGAGACGCCTGAGAAGAATTCATGATTCCGACAAGTCCTCCGACTCTCGAATACTTGTTTGACACCTGAGTCGCCGTCATTATCGCGTCACCATGATTCTCACAGTCGGTCATGGTGCTGTTTCCAGCCATCGCAGAAGTCACCATGCCCACTCGCGTATTATTGTAGGAATTGGTCTGATTGCCATAATTTATGCAGGCAATCATATCCGTACGATGGTTTGTGGTCGCAACTATTCCGGAAGCACGTTCCATATCGACA
>JAFVHZ010000210.1 GCA_017474265.1 Bacteroidales bacterium
GACCTACTTCCCTACCGGCTCGGCCCTTGCCGCAACATGGTCGAAGGAACTGGCCTACAAGAACGGATGGGCAATGGGCAAGGAAGGCCGTCTCAGAGGCAAGGACATCATCCTCGGCCCTGCAATCAACATCCAGAGACTTCCTGTCGGCGGACGTACATATGAATACCTCAGCGAGGACCCTGTTCTCAGTGCGAGACTTTCAGTCGAATATACAAAGGGTTCGCAGGAAGCGGGTACTGCCGTATGTCTCAAGCATTTCGCGCTCAACAATCAGGAGACAGAGCGCGGCAGCGTGAATGTGATCGCTGACGAGCGTACGATGCGCGAGATCTACCTCAAGCCATTCGAAGCAGCAGTGAAGGAAGGCGGCGCAATGTGCATCATGCCTGCATATAACAAGGTAAACGGTTACTATTGCTCGGAGAACGCCCATCTTCTCAACGAAATCCTGCGAGGCGAATGGGGATTCAAGGGCATGACGGTTTCCGACTGGGGAGGAACCCACAGCACCATGGGAGCAGCCCTCGGAGGACTCTGTGTGCAGATGACTGGAGACAACTATTTCGGACAGGCGCTCATCGATTCAGTGAGGAACGGAGCCCTCGAGGAGGCCGTTGTGGATGCAAAGGTCCGTGAGATTCTCCGTCTGCGCTACGCCATAGAGCCTGTTCCTGAAGACGTCGCAAACACCATCATGACTTCACAGCCTGAGACCCAGAAGGTTGCATACGAGATTGCACAGAAGTCCATCGTGCTTCTCAAGAACGAAGACAGGAACCTTCCTATATCGAAGGATGTGAAGAAGATTGCCGTGATCGGACAGAACGCCGTACTCTCAACTGCCGCAGGCGGAATCGGAGCAGGCGTAAAGACACTTTATGAAATCAGTCCTCTAGAAGGCCTTCAGGCTCGCGCAGGAAGCGACATAGAAATCGTCTACGCACCAGGATACAGGAACTATGTCATGGGCAGAGGCAATCAGGCCGCAGCAGACCCTCTTCAGACAAGGAATACGGCAGAGCCGGCAGATCCTGAACTTCTTGCAGAAGCAGTGGAACTCGCCAGAAATGCCGACATGGTCATCTTCTTTGCAGGAACCAACAAGTCCATCGAGACCGAGGGAAGCGACCGCAAGAACATCGACCTTCCATGCGGACAGAACGAAATAGTCAAGGCTCTGCATGAAGTCAACCCGAACCTTGTTACCGTGCTGATTTCCGGTGGCCCATGTGACCTGCGTACTCTCGAACAGTATTCACCTGCCATCGTACAGGGATGGTGGAACGGTATGGAAGGTGGTACAGCCCTTGCGGAAGTCCTTTTCGGAGACATTGCGCCATCAGGAAAACTTCCGTTCACATTCCCTCTCAAACTCGAAGATTCGCCGGCATATGCCCTCGGAAACTTCCCTGGAGAGAACTCGGGCGAAGACCTGTTCACACTCATGTACCGACTGGATGCAACCGGTTACACACGCGAACAGATACGCGAATACATCGCAAATCTTCCTGATCCGGAATCAAGGTACACAGAAGGAATCTTCGTAGGATACAGATGGTTCGACACAAAGAATGTCCCTGTAATGTACGCGTTCGGTCACGGATTGTCATATGTAGACTTCGAGTACGGCGACCTTACCTGCCGCCAGAAGAAGGATATGATCCAGGTAAGCTTCGACCTTACCAACCTTGGCGACATGGAGGCTGACGAGGTTGCCCAGCTTTATGTAAAGAGGATCGATTCAAAGGTGGAGCGTCCAGAGAAGGAACTTGAAGCATTTGACAGGATCAGCCTCAAGGCCGGTGAGACCAGGAAGGTCACATTGGAGTTCCCTGTAAGCGAACTTGCCCACTGGGATATGGAGACAAACGGATGGGTGCTCGAACCAGGCAAGATCGAAATCCTCGTCGGCTCCGCTTCCGACGACATCCGCCAGAGCATCCAGACTGAGATCTAGTCTACACCATACTATACAACACAAAATCCCCGTCAGTGGCTCGCTACGCAGAAGCATAGGTATATGCTTCGCTCGCGCACTGACGGGGATTTTGTACTATCACTCATGCATTATGTAATTTACAAGATCAATGGCAATTACTCTAAATATCCTTCATCATTATCGATACAAGTATAAGTGATCTCTCCTGCTTTTGATATAGAAATCGTGATATGATAGCCCCAATCAGTATCTGGATATGACATTTCTGTTTCCAAATATAATTTGTCATCTGATTCATATATCTTAAAGAAATTGTCAGCAGCCAGCATAAGAATCATCTTTTCTATATATGGGATATCACCCATTGAAAACTTGGTGATATCCTTGTTTTGTATTATGGTCTTACCATTATATTTTACTGATATGTATATAGTATTATCAGCACATTTATATTCACCACTTTCTTGATATATTATATAATTATTCGGTACCCTAGCATACTCGATATAGTAATTACCTGCTGTTGACACTTCATGTATCACAGGGGAACAAAAGACATCCTTTGAGTGTTTACATGGCAATGGCATTTCAAAAAACCGATGCTGAAAATTACAACCACATAAGAACAAGATTGAGAAACATACAATATATTTTTTCATGACTAAATCTTTACATCGTACATCACTGATACAATAACATCAAATGATTTATTTAAGGTTTTATTCTTTTCTTCTACAATGACAGCAGGCTCAAGTTCGCCGAGGTTAATAGGGGTTAGCAGTGATTGCGGATCGACTAAATTATCTTTATCAATAGATGATTTACATATTGGCCATTAATCTGTAACTCGTAATGCAAGTGCGGTTTGTGCCTACCAATAATGCCATTTCCAGATCCTCCAATTGCACCTATCAATGTACCTTCTTCAACATAATCTCCTTCATTAAAACCTTCTATTGTATTAAGATGCATATAATAGGTAGAAACTTCACCGCCAACTGAGGTAATCTGAATTCTTGTCCCACCAGAATTATTATCATCTGTATACAATCGTTTTCATAAACTTCATTATTACTTCTTGTTTTATACCCTCGATGTTGCTATTCATTAAGGTTTTCTAAACCATATCTAAACCTATTATATTCGGACCATTTAACAAAAGTAGATAAATGAGCCATAAATGAGATTTTACTGATTTTCCCATTTGAACAGATGAGTTTATATACAATTTCATAACCCTCAAACGACCTGTCTGCAGATAAATAATATTCATGGAATTCATCCATATCCTCATTTAGTAATAGTGAATATTTACTTTCCACATAACGTGGAATATTATTTACTGTAATACTTTTGTAATAAATATTAATCGGTTCCGTCCAGTCTGTACTATATTCGCATATAATGATAGCGGTATCACATTTCTCAACAAATTCAAAACCTTGTGATTGCATTTGATTAATAATCAATCTGAGTTTCCGTAAATCTTTTATAGACATATGTGTCTTACTGACATCTCCTTCAAATGAGTAAACGAATTTGTCGTATTTAAACGCATTAAATAGTGACAAGAATAGAGACGCCAATACTAATAATTTAAGGATCTTCATACTAATAGGTATATCGTTCGGTTTTTTTTACTCTTTTAAAAAGAGTTTGACCAGAATGGTTATAATATATGCTTCTCCCATATTTATCTATAATCAAAGGCCCACATTCAGTATACCTTTGTCTTAAAGGAAGATTATTCTCACTTCGAATTAATTTTTCGAAATGGGTTGAAATTATTTCGTCCAATTTAATTGATTGGTCTCCAATGATATACCATGTGTCGTTGTTGTAGCCTCCTCCAATAATGTCACTATACGCATGTCCCAATTCATGCCCTAAGCTAATATATGGTATATTATCTCTGATTCCTGTCGTTGTGTGAATCTTTGATGAATTTTTAAAGTTCCATCCGATAGTATTAGTTGATGGATAGTATCTGTTAATCTTGTAAGATCCTATTTGTACTTCATCTTCTGCCTCTGACAATGATTTAATCATAGAAGTGCCACTTTCTCCTTTCATTAGCGAGGTTAATGCAACAGATAAACTGTCTATATATTCATCAGTTCCCATCTTGTAAGGCTCTGATGAATCAGTATTAACAAACTGCCACTGATCATTATGGAACTGCCATGAATATTGCACAAAAGATGATTGGTTTATAAGATTTGTCGTAATTTTCATTCCATCAGGATCCACAAAATTAACCGGATTTCCGTTGCAGTAAACATACGGACTGATGTTCGGGTACTTCTCCGCCAGAGGATCTATCGTAGTGAACCTTCCCAGGCTGGTCTCTTCATTTCTTAAAGTTTTCTGTCTTCTTCTCAAATATCATTCAATGTTATTGTCAATCAATGGTGTTTGCACCGCATCCGTTTAGGTGGTTTAGGATACGGGAGATATGTTCTCCTGAAGTGATTTGGATCCTTCTTACAAAAGTAATATGAGTAATTTTTTTCTCCATCTCTATATTCGCCTCTTTCGAAACGTATCCAAGACTGATCAGGAACATCTCTATGCTCAATAAAATCATACTTCTGCAAGACATTATAAACATCTTGTGTAAGATAAGAGCCATCTACATCCCAATAGAATAATTTCCCCTCTCTTTCTACATATGCAATAGATACAACTGAACTCCCTAATGAATCTGCATTACTCAACAGAAATTTCCAATTATCATTATGAGGCAGCACTGTTATATTAACCACATCACAGTTCTGAATTCGATATTTTCTAATGAAAAGACTAAATACATCCGACCGTTTTTTGTCTTTTCTTTTCATGAAATCATTCAAGGTTGTATATATAAAGGGTTCTAAATCCACGTCAAATGAATATGGCTGAGTATAACTTGAAGGCAACCGAATAATATTCTGTTCTTGAAGATTCATGTCAAGAGTTATTAATGGTCCCAAAAGCAGGATTAGAATTATGAGTGTCATGCCAAACAATAAACTATTTTTAAAATTCTATAACATCTGAACCTGTGAGTATTATGAATCTTTTCACTCCATTAGATGTCTGACTTCCTTTAAATTCCCAATCAGCATCCGATGGTTTTTCTCTTCCATCAGCATTTGAAGGATGGGTATGCCAATTAGTATGAGGGGTAATCTTCCCTAACAAATCAGGCCGTAATCTGTAAATCTCAGGTAATGATGTCGAACTATTATATGTATTATTCATACCACGACCAGAATGAATAAACTTATAGTCATTTCCACCGATTTCTTTGTAATAATATCCCGCCATTTCTCTTCCCGCCATGTCAGAATACTTAACAATGAATTCCTGGAATCCTTCTACACTGACGTAATCTGTTGACCATGCATGGGAATCTGACAGCAGGTTAAGTCCATCACTCAGTATTCCTTTTTCTATTTTATCCATTCTCGTTTTAGCACTTCCATCCTTTCTTGTTTTCAAGTCATATTCTCTTGTCTCCTTATTATATTTAAACCTTCCAACTTGATCAAAGTCATCGTCGGCACCGCCAACAAACTCATCAGCTACGGCGTCCCGAAGAATTCAAAGAAGCCCCTCCCGCCTGAGGTCGGCATGGAGGAGATTGCTGAATGATCTAAAAACATAGCAGTGGCCTTAATGGGAAAGCGCACATTGTCTAATATCAAACATCTGTCCTTAAAACATTTTACCATAATCAGGTCTAAGATTTAAATGGTATTTACCAAAGTAACGTTCCGATAGTAAGGTTAGGCTATCTGGAGAGTTGTATTTGTACAATTTCAA
>JAFVHZ010000211.1 GCA_017474265.1 Bacteroidales bacterium
CTTTCCCGTACCGGCATAACCGTTCACCACCATGATGTCATCATCCGAGGCAATGAAATCCGCAGCCTTACGCATCAGAGCATCCTGACACGTTGTAGGTTGATGGTTCAGACGGGAAAGAAAGCCCGAATAAAGGAAATCGGCATGTCCCATCCTACTTCGTGCGTTTAAAGATCAATGAAAACACTATAAGGACAGGAAAAATCTCCACACGGCCGAAGAACATATCTATCGTATATATGATCTTCGCCATAACCGGTTGTGCGGAATAATTGTCCATGGCACCCAGATCGGAAAGTCCCGGCCCGACGCTTCCTACAGATGAAATGACACCGGAAACGGCCTCAGGAATTTCCGAGCCGCACAATATCACTGCAAAGATGGAAACACCGATGACAATAAAATACATGACGAGATACTTGAACACAGAGTCGACCGCACTGTCCGGAAGATGATGCCCGCTGAGACTGACCTGTGAAACAGAAGATGGATGAAGACGCCTCTTCACATCGTTAGCAATGGCCTTGACCGCAATGAGGATTCGGTCTACCTTTACTCCTCCGGTAGTGGAGCCGGAACATCCGCATTGGAATGCTGCCAGCATCAGGACCATGCCTGCAATCCATGGCCATGCGGAATTGTCACATATGGCAAAACCTGTGGTAGACATATAACTCACCACCGTAAATGCAGAATCCATCATGGCTCTGCCCCATGAGTCGTATCCTCCCTGCGTGATCAGAGACAGGGCGATGACCACGGACATCACAAGGATGGACCCGAAATAATACTTGATAACTGTATTATTGAGCGGCTTGAATGAACGTGTGGCAAAAACAGCATACAGGAGACCGAAATGCATGGCTGAAACCGCCATGAACACCATAACAAGCAGGTTTATCAGATCTGAATCAAAATATCCTACAGACATGTTTCTGGTGCTGAACCCCCCGGTTGCAGCAATGCTGAAGGCATGGTTGATGGCATCGAATGATGGCATGCCTGCAGCCCATAAAGAGAAGAAGATCACTACAGTCAGACACACGTAAACCATAGTGATGATATAGATGGTCTTGCTTGACCTGTATCTGTATCCTTCCTTCGACAGGGACGACAGTTCCATGTTTGTCAGTTTAAGACGATATGGGCTTGCATCTGGCATGACAAGAAGAAGGAAGACGACAACTCCCAGACCACCTATATAATGTGTCGAGGATCTCCAGAAAAGCAGGCTCTTCGGCAGAGCCTCTATGTTATTCAGGATGGTAGATCCTGTAGTAGTATATCCGGAAACACTTTCAAACCAAGCGTTTACCAAAGTAAATTCGCCTCCCCACAGCACATATGGAAGCATTCCGAACACGAACGACAGAAGCCATGAAAGTACAATCGTAAGAAAACCGTCCTGAAGCGACAGAGGTTGTGATTTCTTCACGAAGATGAAAGGGAAGGCACCTACAAGCGCTGTGATGATGAAACTGATCAGAAGCGGACCGAATGCGGAATCACGCCCGTTCCCCACTGAGACCATAAGGGAGATGAGCATGAAGAGCGCACTCACCAGCAACGCCTTTCCGACATTTGTCGATATGGCCTTTACATTCATTGCTTTTCTGATTCAGATATGGTCTGAAGAATTCTTTCGCGATCGTCCCTGAGAGCCTTCACCCTCCTTCTGAGTTCGATATTCTCGTCTATGAGTTCCGATACTCCGGAATTGATGTTCGCAAGTTGGTCGTCACCGTCAAAGGTATAACCGTATTTACGGGACGTCTGCCTGTAATTGTCTATACCGTCTGATATGCGGTAGATAGGATTGACGTAATATGAGATGGTAAAATACAGCAACAGTATCACGAGCAGGATACCAGCCGCTACAGATACCACTCCCGGCATGATGCTCCTGTAGAATCCTGCATCAAACTCGGCTGAATTCGTCTTGAGTTCATCATGAATGGTTTCGTTAAGGATACCCATATCGTTTCTGAACTGGTTGTAGCACGGCTGAAGGGTGCCGAAGAACCATTCGCCGGTATCCACGCTGTCAGCAAGAAAGACTTCATCGAACTTCAGGGACGTGACCATGAACCTGTTGAAGGAATTGGAAACGGAGTCAACCATCGGAAGTGCCCCGGCCTTGGTAAAGGAGTTCTTAAGGGAGTCTGCATGGGCATTGAAGTACCTGATATTGAAGTCGGGCATTATCGATATGTCATTCTGAACAACTACAGCCAGCATCTGGTGATTATATTCCTCAGTGATGTCGGAGAGCCTCTGAGAGAGATTGATGCTCTTTATATTTGAAGCGATCATATCTGACACATAGGAACTCATTCTTCTGTATTCGAGAATGGAGATGACTCCCGACAGAAGGAGAATCATCGCCAATGAGCCAAGACTGAAGAAGACCTTCTTCTTCATGGACGGCATTCTTTCCCGTCTTTTCCTAAAAAAACTCAGACGCATATTCAGCACAAACATATATTTGACAAAGATAATAAAAATTCTTCGTATATTTGGAGTGAACTCTTACTGTCATGGATTATGAAACGTACACTCAAGACAATTATTGCATTAACTGCGACTTTATTTGCATATGGATGCACTGAAACTGCCCAAACAAACGACGAAGAGCATGTTCTCTGGTACGATGAGCCTGCCGGACTGTGGGAAGAAACCCTGCCGGTAGGAAACGGCCGTCTGGGCATGATGCCTTACGGAGGAGTTGCAAAGGAGACTGTCATACTCAACGAAATATCCATGTGGAGCGGAAGCGAGGCAGATTACTCGAATCCCGATGCCGCAAGAAGCCTTCCTGAAATCAGGGAACATCTCGTCCAGGGCAGGAACGCCGAGGCTCAGAATTTAATGTACGAGAGTTTTGTTCCTAAGAAACCTACAGAAGGGGGAACATACGGAAGTTACCAGACCTTGGGAACACTGTCCATGGATTTCCATGGAATGAGACCTGAGGGAACCGACGGGTACGTAAGAGCACTGGACCTCAGAAACGCAGATGTCGTGACGTCATTCACACAAGACGGCGTAACATACGAAAGGGTCTGCTATGTTTCCAGGGAGGCAGACATCATGGTAATCGAAGTGACCGCATCAGAAAAAGGGAAAATAAATTTCGATGCGGCACTGAACAGAAGGAGGAATGCAGAATTCAAGACAGAAGGAGAGGACGCCATCAAGATGTACGGCACCCTCAGAAGCGGTAGTAGCGAACCTGGCATACGGTATGCGGCATATGCCTCGGTCATAGCAGAAGGACGCGATGCGGATGTCAGTACAACTGCCAAGGAAGGACATCCTCACCTATGCGTCAGGAATGCTGACAAGGCTTGGGTGGTGATATCAGGAGCGACATCATTCTTTGAAGGCGACAGATATGATGCCAGGGCACTTGAAATGCTCGAACAGGCGAAGAACGGAAGACTCGACAGCATGCATGAAAGGAACATAAGGTCACATAGGGAACTGTACGACAGGGCATCCGTGAGCATAAGAAACGAAGCACCGTCGGCCGATCTGACTACAGATGAGAGGCTCATGAAATATTCAGAAGGTGTAAAGGACAATGCACTTGCATCCCTGTACTACAATTACGGAAGATATCTGCTCATCTGCAGCACACGTCCGGGAAGCCTTCCACCTAATCTTCAAGGACTCTGGGCAAACAGTTACCAGACTCCTTGGAACGGAGACTACCATACGAACATCAATGTCCAGATGAACCACTGGATTGCCGAGCAGGGTAACCTGAGCGAACTTCACCTTCCTCTGACCGATATGGTTCTTAGGATGATTCCAAGTGGCGAAAGGACCGCAAAGGCCTTCTACGGTCCCGATGCGGAAGGATGGGTGCAGCACATGATGACAAACATATGGAACTACACTGAACCTGGAGAACACCCGTCATGGGGCGCAACCAATACCGGTGGGGCATGGCTTTGTGCCCACCTTTGGGAACATTACGCATATACTCTTGATAAAGAATACCTTGCAAAGGTCTTCCCTGCACTTGAAGGATCCGCAAGATTCTTCCTTTCGACAATGATGCGCGAACCGAAGAACGGATACCTCGTGACAGGTCCGACGTCATCTCCTGAAAATGAATTCATAATCGACGGGAAAAAGATCAGCATCTGCATGGGACCGACAATGGATAACCAGTTGGTACGTGAACTCTTCACCAACACAATTTCTGCAGCGGAGATACTGGGATTGTCAGGATCTTTTACAGACTCCCTGAGGACCGCCGTCAACGAATTGCCTCCGCATAAGATAAGTGATGAAGGTTATCTCATGGAATGGCTTGAAGACTACGAGGAGGCAGACGTGCATCATCGTCATGTATCACATCTGTACGGCCTGCATCCGAGCAATCAGATATCGCCGACATTGACTCCGGAACTCGCCGAGGCATGCCGTGTCACCCTCAACAGAAGAGGAGATGAAGCAACCGGGTGGAGCCGTGCATGGAAACTCAACTTCTGGGCCCGTCTCGGTGATGGCGACAGGGCACTCAAACTGTTCAGAAGTCTCATGCATCCTGCTTGCGAAAACGGAAAGGCGAGCCAACATATAAGCGGCACCTACCCTAACCTCTTCTGTTCACATCCGCCTTTCCAGATAGACGGAAACTTTGGTGGTGCTGCAGGAATCGGAGAAATGCTCCTTCAGAGTCATGAAGGCTTCGTCAACGTACTTCCTGCACTTCCTTCGGAATGGCCGGAAGGGGAACTGCACGGATTCAAGGTAAGAGGCGGTGCAGAGGTGGACCTTAAATGGAAAGACGGCCGACTCAAGGAGTTGACCGTCAGACAGCCTCGGAATGCAGAACAGACCTTCAAGACCGGTGAAGAATTCATAAAGGTAAAAGGTTCTGCTACACTGAAGTTCTAAAGCACGAACATCTGCGAAGGATATTGACGGGGCAGGCATCTCAGGGATACAGTTCCCTGGCCTGCTCCGATTTCGTGAAGGGCCTCTGATGCGCTTCTGTATGCCAGGTCATGGGTATTGTTGTTCTCGCTCAGATGGCAAAGGAATATGTTGCGCAGTCCAGGATGCCAGAACCGCCTTATGGCACTCGCGCATTCGTCGTTACTGAGATGGCCGCAACCCTGGACTATACGCATCTTCAGTTCGTAGGTATACGGTCCGCTCATCAGCATATCCATATCATAATTCGACTCCACGACTACCGTATCTGCCTTACGGGCAAACTCAACGGCCTCATCAGTCATCCTGCCGACATCAGTCATGATCACGAAACTGTGTCCTTCCACTTCGACAGCGTACCCTACTGTCTGAGTTGCATCATGAGGCACGACGAAATACCGTACCTTCATACCGGCAACTTCATTCCACTCCCCTTCGGCAAGTATCCTGCGGCATGGTCCTATCGTCGGTGCCGTAAACGTATGACGGGCCAATGCCTTATGTATCACCTCCGTCGTATATACAGGTTTGCTGAGACGCTTGCAGAATGAACCCAGATGACGGATATGGTCCAAGTGGTCATGCGTAACAAGAACAGCGGAGAAGGAATCAGTGGTAAGGTCATATTCCTGCAGGACCTTCTTCAGTTTCTTCAGGCTTACGCCGGCATCAATCAGGATCGCTCCGTTTCCGGAACCAAGATAGTAGCAGTTGCCGCAACTGCCGCTCGACAGGCTCATGAACTTCACCATCAGTTGCCGCCCTCCATGACTAATGAAGGATCATCCAGAGCCTCCGCAAGGAGGGCGCAAAGGTCAGTGCCGGGACGATAGTATATTGCAGGAAGACCGGCATCGTTTGCTCCGTCTACATTCTTCTGAGAATCATCGATGAAAAGCATCTGTTCCGACGGAAGTCCTATTTCCGAAATGACTGACTTATAGAATCTTTCTGAAGGCTTCAAGGCCTTCATCTCAAAGGAGTAGAAACATTTGCGGAATATCTTGTCCAGAGGGATGCCGGCATCAGTGAACATGCCTGAAGAACATGGCAGACAGATGGAATTGTTGTTGCTCAGAAGGTAAAGGTCATAATTCTCCGAAAGCCTCTTGAGCAATTCCACCTTGTAAGGTTCTATTCCGACCAGGATATGCCACATCGCCTTGTCCACATCCTCTTCCAGCGAACCTGGACGGGAATCGGCCAGGACTATACGTCTGAACTCTTCCGGACTTAGGGTTCCTTCCTCAAGGTCCCCATAAATACCCTTCTGATGACATGCATCAAGAATGTCGTCTATCTTGTCGTAACCAAGAATCTCCTTGAATGCCTTCTTGCAGTCGTCCAGGTCGAGGTCGACGAGGACTCCGCCCATATCAAATACAAGTGCCTTAATCGTTTTCATCTTCACAATATTTCTTTATCACGCCATATGCATCCTGCACACCAAGTTCTCCTGCACGTGAAAGGTCAATACACCCTTTCTCCTTATCCTTCAGATATATGAGAACAAGGCCTCTGTTGAAATAGGCATCACCCATATAAGGATACAGTTCAATGGCTTTTGTATAGTTATCTATCGAGTTTATATGTTCTGAGGAAAGGCAATAGAGATTGCCGAGATTGAAATAGACATACGGCAGGTCCGGTGCCACGGCTGATGCCGCCTTCATGTCGTCTATGGCATCGGTATAGTCATAGTGACGTGTGACCTGGTCCTTTACACGAGCCCTTGTATTGCCGGTATCGTCCATAGAAAGAACCTGTACATTGTTCTCTATGGATGAAATGAAATCGATCATCTCAGCCCTCAGGACTCCTCTGTTGATTCTGTAGAATGCCTCATACATCTTCCTGTAGCCCTCTTCATCGGACACCTCATCTATAGCATTTCCATAATGATTGAGGGAAGAATTGAACTGCTTTCCTGCAGATTCATACATTGCACGCATGAAAGAGGTCATCGAAGACGAGGAGACATCTCCATATGCAGCAGCCTCAACCTTAGACATCATCTTTTCATCTATTGAAGGCGAAGTGTTGGTGATATCCGTACCCACCGGCATCTCTGCCTTGAAACGGGAAATCAGAGGATTCTCATACCCCCTTGTCAATGCGTAATTGGTATCATCCTTCTGTCCTGTAAGCACGAATTTATACAGAGGACGAAGCCTTATGTCGATATCCCTGTGCTGCAGCAGTTCGTCATCGAAATCCTTCTTGGCAAACTCTGCATCAAGAGACAGAAGTGAACTGTACTTCCTTGTGGTATCTGCAAAAGATCCGGCATCCGAAACATTCTTCGCCCTATATTCCTGAACCTTCTTCTGTGCTGTGTCATAGTCATTCTTCGATGCCTTATACTTGCCTAGAAGGTTCTTGACATAGGCCCTGTTCATGTATGCCTTAGCGAAATCAGGATACAGTTCTATGGCCTTGTCGTAATCCTCCAGAGCATTCTGATACAGGCCCATCTCGATGAAGATCGATGCACGGTTGAAATATGCCAGGACATTGTCCGGATTGATATTGAGCACCCTGTCCATATCGTCAAGGGCATCCTCATATGCACCCAACTGGGCACTGATCAGACCTCTGTTGTATAATGTAAGGGCATTGCCCGGCTCATCCCTCAGAACGCGGTTGAGGTCATCCATCGCAGCCTGATACTTTTCCTGTTCATAGAACATTATGGCTCTGTTGAAATAGGCAAACGTATTGGTGGTATCCAGTTCGATGGCCTTGTCCATGTCAGCGATGGCGAGGTCATGTTTCTTCTGGGACGCATAGAGCCTTCCGCGCCGTACATATCCCTCAGGATCGAACCGGTCCAGACGGATGGCCTTGTTATAGTCGGACACTGCCTTCAACGTATCACCGAGGAAAAGATAACTTGCACCTCTGTTCAGGTAAGCGGAAGGGTCCTTAGGCTCCTTTCTTATGTATCTGTCAAAGTCATGGACCGCATTCTCGAACTGCTGCGAAAGGAAATAGGTCACTCCCCGGCTGAAATACAGGCCGACAAAGCCCGGACGCAGGTCGATTGCCTTCTGCAGGTCGGCAAGAGCCGCTTCATAATTTCCGAAACGGCTCTCGGTGATACCCCTGTAATGGTAACCGGAGGTGAAGACCGGATTGATACGCACAGAACGGTCAAAGTCCTGCTTCGCTCCACGGAGATCACCGAGGTTGTACTTGGCTATACCACGGAAGAAGAACGTCCAGTAATCCGCAGTATCCAGTTGCGACAGAACATTGAAGTTCTCAATGGCCTGGGCGTACTTCCCGTCGGCAAGTGCACGCCTCCCCCTCATGAAGAAGACATCCTTGTCATACTGTGCCCGCATCTCACCCATCCCGGCAAAGAGCAGGATGAAAAAGACCAAAGACAACTTCAAAAGTTTATGCATATTCAAAATTAAATTTCCTGATATTACTGATTTTTACTAATTTTGGCCGCTGTTAAGGGTTGCCCCTTTTTAAGCCAATTTACAAATATAGTCATTTATTGTGCGCCAGCAGTCAAAAATATCATTTTTTTATACAGGGATGACCTTGATCGCCATCCTGCTTGTCCTGACCGGCTCAAATGCAGCTGCCGAAGACATCTGGACAAAAGAGCGTGAAAAGGCTCTTTCACTTGTTACCCCCGCCTCGCTGATGGAAGATGTCACCTTTCTTTCAGACTCGACATGCCAGGGCAGAGCGACAGGGACGGAAGGAGCGGCAAAGGCAGCACAATGGATTACAGACGAGTTCCAGAAGGCCGGACTTGAAAAGATGACAGACTCATGGGAAGCGACCTTTCCAGTTTCCTACAAAGTTCAAGGCAGCAATGTGATAGGAATGCTTGCCGGCTCCAAGAGCATCCCGTGCGAAAGATACATTATCGTGGGAGCGCACTACGACCATCTGGGTATCATCAATGGAAAGATATATCCCGGAGCCGACTCGAACGCCTCCGGAGTCGCGGCATTGACATCACTGGCACAGATGACTGGAGCAATGAGAAAGATGGGGCGCATCTTCGGGAGCAACATCATATTCGTGGCTTTCGACGCCCGCGAAATGGGCATGAAAGGCTCAGAGGAGTTATGGAACATGATAGAATATGGACGTCTAAAGGACCCCGTGACCGGCATTCAGATAACTCCGGACAAGGTGGACCTGATGGTAAATATCGACCAGATCGGCAGTTCACTCGCCCCTATCAGCAAAGGAAAGGACAACTATGTGATAATGCTCGGCACTCCGTCGCTGGAAAAGTCCCGACGCAACATACTCAACACATGCAACAGGGAGTGCGGCACAGATCTGGAGATAGGACTGGACTACTACGGAAGCGCCAACTTCACCAAGGTCTTCTACCGCCTTTCAGACCAGAGGTACTTCGTCGACAACAAGATACCGTCTGTACTTTTCACATCCGGCATCACCATGAACAACAACAAGGTATGGGACACTCCTGAAACCCTCAATCCTGAAGTTTTCCACAAAAGGGTCATCCTTATGTACCATTGGCTGGAGAAAATGCTCTAGACCTCCTCTGTACTATTCTATTTTATCCGAATTATATCTATCTTTGCATGTTACACCTAACATGCAATACAAATGAAGGCATTCTGGAAAGTACTCAAGCGTTTCGCCGCACCATACAAGAAATATCTGGCAGGATCTATAGTCCTGAACCTGCTGTCCGCAATATTCAACATATTCTCATTCGCCCTGCTGATACCGATCCTGAACATCCTGTTCAAGATGGACCAGACCGTGTACGAGTTCATGCCTTGGGAAGGCGTCCCGACCAAGGAACAGTTGATGAACAACTTCTACTACTACGTAAGTCAGATCATTGACAAGTTCGGCGGCTCGACGGCACTCCTTCTGCTTGGAGCCGTATTCGGAGCCCTTGTCCTGATCAAGACCGGATGCTACTTCGCTTCGTCAGCAGTCATGATTCCTCTCAGGACAGGCATCGTACGTGACATCAGGGTCATGGTCTACAATAAACTCGTCAGTCTTCCGATGGGCTTCTTCAACAAGCAGAAGAAAGGAGACATCATAGCGAGAATGAGCGGAGACGTAAACGAAATCGAGGTATCCATCATCAGTTCACTTGACATGATGATCAAGAACCCGATCCTTATCGTCTGCTATTTCGCTGCTTTGATATACCTCAGTTGGGAACTCACACTGTTCACCATCACCGTCGTGCCTGCCATGGCCTGGGGAATGAGCGCCATAGGAAAGAAGTTGAAGAGGCAATCGCTTGAAGCACAGGAGAAATGGAGCGATACCATGGCTCAACTGGACGAGACTCTCGGAGGACTACGCATCATCAAGGCCTTCATCGCCGAAGAAAAGATGAAGGAGAGGTTCACCAGAACAGCCAATGAATATAGGGCATCATATGCCAAAGTAGCGATCAGACAGGCATCTGCACATCCGGTAAGCGAATTCCTGGGTTCCGTAATGATCATGATCGTCCTCTGGTTCGGAGGAACACTCATCCTGAGCGA
>JAFVHZ010000212.1 GCA_017474265.1 Bacteroidales bacterium
CGACGACAGCACCATCATCTGTATTCGCGTGCGTGTGTATCAACACCATCGATACGGGTGTGGGGATTGTTTCCGTTTATTTGTTTAAGGGCTTACCAGAGCCTCGTTGAAGATAGACGAAAGTAACTCCACACTTTCTTTGTATATTGACCTGTTGGAGTGCTGGTCTAAAATCAAAAATTATGGTTCCTCCATTACTTATCAATGAGCAGAACGTTGAACTTGCCAGATCCTTGATTGCTGAGTACAATGAGAAAGCGGCAAAATGGGGATATGATCAGATCGGATTCAACGAAGAAACGAGAGAAGTCAATGATCCGGGGTATCCTTTTCCGGAAAAAGGCGGGTTGATTACGGCATTTCGGGTGACACAGTTACAAGAACTGTATAAGAAGATTATACCATTATCCGAATCCAGGATGATCAACATACCGTATTTCCGTCCTTTACTTGAGAATTTCTGCAATAAGTTCCGTCATTCCGGAATAGACCCAGACTCTATCCCTTATGGGGTATTTCTTCCGTATGTATTCCAAACCTCATATTACAAAGCGGATAGGAAAATCTTTTATATGGGAAGAGATACTTATGGATGGATTCCATTTAATGAAATGATGCGGTTGTACGATAATAACAACATCTGGAAATATCTTAATCAAACAACTTATCAGGTTGATGATGACAAGGCTTTGGAATGGGGAAATTCATCGGGAGCCTTCTGGCCTTTCATACTCAAGTTACATATATATGTCCGTACCGGAAAATATGTCGAAGATCTGTCCATGTTGGACGAAAGTTCAGACGAAAGACTCTCTTTATATGAAATCGGATATGGAAACATGAATTCAATGGAATTGCCGGAGTCTCTTGATAATGAAGGAGTTGATTATGATCCTCAGGCCTATGCAAAAGTCAAGGAACTTTCTGCCCCATTTGACAGGATCAAGCATATCCTGGATGCGTACAGTCCGGACTTCATATTCATTTTCAACTGGGTTGATGCAGAGGAAATCTTTGAAGGATTGAATGTCACCTGGCACAAAGAACACTACATCGACGACAAATTGGCCGTATATACTATCGAAGGATACAGCACCAAAATCATCTGGTCTTCGCATCCTCGCAGATTCTCATTTATCGGAGAGAATACGGAGAGCATGGTCAGGCTTCTCGGAAATAAGTTGAATGAATTGATATAAAGTCAAATGAAAGCAAATTATCTGAAATTACACCTCGCTTTGTCTATAGTATTCTTCCCATTTCTCCTGTCTGCACAGGAAAGTGCTGAAACCGATTCGTCGGATAGTATAGCGATAACTATTCTGATAGTATTTATCATTGTGTGCGCCATTATCTCAGGCATCTATAATTTTTTCAAAAAAAGGAGATGCCCTCACTGCAAGAGAAGATTCTGCCTTGTCGAAGTTGATAGAAAATCCTTAGGCGTTGTAAGAACGAGACAGATAAAGAATCCAGATGGAACATATCGTACCGAGCGTGACATCAGATATCAGATAACAAAACAGTGCAGACATTGCGGAGGGCAAGTTACCTTTAAAGAAGTGTGTAGAGCCAGTGACTGAGACTGTTAAATTCCCCTCAGGACAGGAGTCTTGAGGGGAATGGTTTTGCTGGGGAATTGGCAGTGGTGCCGAGTCCCTTTTTTTGTTCTGTACTGTGCCAGTTCCTGTTGGGGATGCATTTTTTGAGCAACCGTTAAACACAGTATTTATGACACAGTTATCTATCGTTTTCGAGAGGATTCTCGATAGCATACAGAAGGTATTCAGTAATTTGTTTGGATGGATCATTGCCTTGTTCAGTGCG
>JAFVHZ010000213.1 GCA_017474265.1 Bacteroidales bacterium
ATATCAGCAACCTGACTGACAGACATTCCTGCCTCCAGCATCTTCTGCACCATTTCTGCGCGGCCTTTCTCCATGCCTTCTGCCAGCCCGGCAGAATGACCGCGCTTCTCGGCTATCTCCGCAGCAGTATTGATTATGTTGAGGTAATCGCCCATATCTTCCAATGATTTGTAGTATTGCTTTTTCTCTTCGGCTGTAAAGTTATCAATTTCTGCCAGTAAAAACAAACGCGTGAACAGCGGATCAGAAAATTTCTTCGGAATCTCATCCATCTCATGCATGTGTTTGAGCAGATACATCCACTTGTCTGTCACCGTTTCCAACTCCCACAGGTGCTTGTTGAAGCGTCCCAGTTCGAGGAATACGAATCGCAGGGCATCTGTCATGACCTCGCAACGGGAGTCCTCGTACAGGCGGTAGGACGAGCGGAACTGCTCCAGCGGCCAATCCCCGCAGTGAGCGAAACTGAAATTCAGGATGGCTACCACAGTGACAGGTTTCAGGTTATAGTCCCAATCAAATCTCGGACCTGCCTCGCCCGCGGCCTTTCGTTTCAAGTATAGGTCATGGGCTTCACGCCCCTGCTCATTGATTGGATAGGTCGTGTAATACAATGCACGTTCCCTGAAATACTTCTGATAGCCCTTCTGCATCTCGATGATGAACGACGAGCCGTCCTTGCATTTACAGGAAATGTCAAATATGACCTTCCTGTCCTCCTCGGTAAATCCGATGTGTTCGGTCGGGATGAAATCCACGTGCACAATCTCCACGTCTTCAAGCACTGTGTTCAGAAATGCAATCAGCACATCCTTGTTGGCCTCGGACCCGAACAGACGCTTGAACATAAAATCGCATAGCAACTCCGCATACTTCTGTTTTGTCTTCTGCGGGTCAAAACTTTCTTCATTTTCCTTCATAGCAGAAATTTTAATTGTTAATAATTCTCTCATCAGACCAGTCGTTGGACCTGGTGTGATGTTCCGCTGCAAAGTTCCGTACACTTATCCGTGTCCCGAAAAAGAAAACGGATAAATTTAAAAATCGCCGTTTGAGATGGTTCAAACGGCGATTTTCGAAAGTAATTTCGAGGAAAAACACCACGTTTTTTGCTGAAATTGCAGGGCAACGGACTATTAGAGACTGTATCTTCTCCGATATTTTCATGGTCATATCTGTTTACTGCACTGATTGCTGGACATCCGCATCGGGATTCGTCCGCATTGTTGACTTCTTGCAAACACCATCCACGATTTTGCCGGGAAAGTGTGGATGATCCGTTTTTTGCGTGTGTATTCCGCCGGCAGGAGACTATGCCACTTGGTGCAGAAGGTCCAATCTGCGTCCCTTCGATGCCGCGCACGGGAAAAGTAAAGTCTACTTGCTGTACTAATAGCGGATAATTATTTCAAAAAAACGGGAAAATTATTGCGCGTATGAAAATATAAACTATATTTGTAGGGAAGAAAGAACGCTTTCTTGTTTAAAATAGTACTGAAAACTCTGTTTTCTGTCATGGCATTCTGAAAATCGGCAAAATTTTGGAAGTGGCTACTCATGACAGGAAAACCGCACTCATTTGGGTGCGGGCTTTCTTGTTGTAGTTACGGGTGTTTGCCGATACCTCAGAATGCAACAATTAAGTCCGCACTTTCTTTTTTTATGTCTAACTCTTTAATATACAGTGCTATGAAGAAATTGTTCCTGTTTGCTGTTCTTATGTTGTCGCTTGCCTCATGTAAGACCTTGACAGAAAGATTCGATTCTTTTGTTACCGAAGTAGAAACCAATTATGAAACTTATTCTGATGTGGATTGGAAGGCAATCGAGCAGAAGTATGCCGAGTTCGAAAATGAGTATATCAGCCAATATGACAAACTCAACGAAGAGGAGAAAGCGTTCTTCAAGAAGAGAATGGGGGCATTTGATGCTGTTCTTACAAAGGTTTCCATAAAAAATGCAGCCAAAGGTGTAGAGCGATTCTTTAAGGATGCGGGCGATTATGTAGAAGGTCTGATTGAGGGCTTCGTGTCGTCAAGTGATTCAACAGTGGTGTCGGAGTAGATTCGCATATATCGTGTTTAAGCAATGAAAAAACTAGTCTTTCTTTTATTCTTTGCAGGAGTTTTGGCTTTTTCCGGCTCATCGTCTGCCGCGGAACTCTTGCAACGGCGTGTTTTTCTTTGGGATGTCACATTGTCAATGACAGGAAAGGCCGGATGTCCGAACATCTGGCAGCCGGTCAAGGATAAGTTGATGGAAGAAATCAATCTTATTACTGATCCGAGTGTGGAGATTGTTATCATTCCGTTTCAGCATCGTGCTCTTCA
>JAFVHZ010000214.1 GCA_017474265.1 Bacteroidales bacterium
GGAATATAAATAACAGGAATACCAATTCCAAGTGCTAGTATTCCTGCTTCAAGTGCATTTCTTATTTTAATAGTTCCACCGAAAATAGTTCCCGTTTCTATAAAGTTGGGTGGAATGATATATATGTCTTTTTCTTCTTGCGGGGCAGACATGGTTAGGACCTCCTTGTAGATTATTCTGTAATAAGTCCGTCCGGTAAAATTACAGAGCGGACTCCTTGGTGGGAGCCCGCCGTTATCGAGAGTGAGATCCCGTTGAGGGATGACATCACATTCTATGTAAGTCATGGGGACATCACAGGCCGCGTCTGCACATTCGTCTTCCTTCTTCTCCTTCTGGCCCTTCTTGTCCGGTTCATGAAAGGGTCCTAACGTCTGGAAGGAGGTCCCATAGGGCCGCCCGGACCACCAGGTCCACGACCGCCTACGCGGTTGAAGTTACCGAAACGATAAGTCAGGGACAGGATGACATACCTTCCGAGCGTATTGTTACGTGTCTCAATGTGGTAGTTGGCAGAATCCGATACTGAAAGGTTCTTGGATTGTCCCAGGATGTCATATGCCTTCAGAGCAAGAGTGAACTTATTCTTGAAAAGAAGTTTTGTAATCTCCGCATTGAGCACGATCTCATCCTCCTGAGGAGTGGTATAGCCGTTGTACCAGTTGTAGTCCAGGTCAGCGATGAGGTTGATTCCTCCAGGAATGGTCCAGTTCATGGATGCATCCACCTGATTGCTCCAGGTAGCCTTGAGATTGGAATTCTCTATGGTATACCATGACTTGTTCATCCTCGTACGTCCTCCTGCGGTAAGTTCCACAAAGTCGTTCCTGTAGGTCAGGCGCAATCTCTGGGTAAAACTCATCGTCTGGGTCTTGTTGTTCACAAAGAGGTCGCTCTCACTAAGATCCGGGAAGTCCGAATGGAAAAGTCCGTAATCGAAACTTGCCTCCTCTGCATCATAGTATTTGTCTGATTCCAGATTTCCCTTTCCAATGTATGAAGTCGACTGGTTGTAGCGCACGAAAGACATCGAGAAGATCGAGAATCCGGACTGGCCGAAAGGAGAGTTGACCATGACACGCATGTCGGCAGAACCTGTTCCAGGGCCGTTTACAGGAATGGAGTACTGCACACCTGCAGGATCGTACCACTGCGCATTGGTGATGGCATCCTGTACAAGACTCGCACCGAATCGTGCATGCACGGATGTGAAGGTCTTCTTGTTGGTGTATCCGAACATTCCCCTGACGTTGTGGTTGAAGTACGGATCGAGATTAGGATTACCGAGAGAGATGCTCAACGGATTTGAGTTGTCAGGCACCGGAAGAAGTTGTGAGGTAGACGGCTGCGCCGACCTTCCGAAATAGAAGAACCTTATGTGCGAGTTGTCATTGAACTCATAATTGAGCATCGCCTGCGGAGACCAGTTGTGCGTAACCTGATGGTATGGATCATATCCGGTCGTCTTGTTGTCTGTGACCGTCGGATTGTACGACGCACCGAGTTGAGCACGGAACTTCTCCTTCTGGTAACTGATGTTGGCTCCTACCCTGTGGTTCTGTGAACGGTTGTCGATCTCATTCGAATACCTTGGATCGATGACAGCACCTTCAGGATTGTAAATAAGGAAGCCATCCTCGGTCATATCATCGGTAAGGCTGCTGAATGTATTCTTGACAGAACTGTTCTTGTTCCAACTGTATTCATAGTTTGCCTCCAGAAAGAAGTCATGTCCGAGAGGTTCGGTATATACTACCCTTCCGCTGAGTGATGCACTTTTCGAATTCTGATCGAAACGCTGGTTCACAAGGGAGTCAGACCACTGTGCAGTCTGCACATCCTTGATGGAAGTCACGGACTGGTTCAGTCCGTCCAGGTTGTTGTCGCTGAAACGGTAACGGATGTTCGCTGAAATCGTCCTTCCTGGTTTTCCCAATCTCTGTCTGAAGAGGAAGAAGCCGTTTGCAGACCAGTTCCTGTTGTCACCGAGGTTGGATGTATAACCTACATTTGTAGAATCGCGAAGGTTGTCGCGCTCCGTATATGTCTGGAAATCTGACAGTTCATTGAATGAACCGTGGCCAAAGTTGAACTGAGGCTCGAAAAGGATTGAGGTATTCTCGGAGAACTCATGTTCGAGACGGACACCGAATCTATGCCCCTGGCTCATGGTATTGCTTACTCCGTTCTGGTCATTCAGAAGGCGGGTACCGTCATCGAGATATGTAATCTTCGAACTTTCCTCTATGACATCCCTTGAAGATCCGTTGTAAAGGTAGTTTCCTGCCAGATCCATGTCACCGTCAAAAAGAGTGAACGCTCCGTTGAGACCACCCATCCAGGACGTGGCGATACCGTTTCCACGGCCCCAACCACCCATTCCACGGCCCATTCCGCCCATACGCATGTTCTGCATCATGCTTCCGGCCATGTCGTTGAATCCGCGGTTATTGGTATTGTTTCCGTTGAGTATCACGCTTATCTGGCTGTTCTCCGTGAAACGTCCCACCATGGCTGCACCCTGAAAGCGCGGGTCGTTCATGTCAGAACCTGCTCCCGGCACATCATGACCGCCTCCGGCCATTACGTTTCCGAACCAGCCCTGCATCATTCCCGGACGGAGGGACAGGTCAATGACAGTCTCTTCCTCTCCGTCGTCAATACCTGTGAACATAGCCTGGTCGGACTTCTTCTCGACCACCTTGACCTTCTGGATTATCTTTGCAGGGATATTCTTGGAGGCAAGTTGAGGGTCATCCAGGAAGAATGTCTTGCCGTCGATGGTGATCTTCTTGATGGTCTCTCCGTTAGCGGTGATGGATCCGTCAGCCTCCACCTCGACTCCGGGAAGTTTCTTGAGGAGTTCCTCGAGCATGTCGTTGTCTGAAGTCTTGAAGGATGATGCCGAATATTCTATAGTGTCCTTCTTTACGACAATCGGATTGCCGACAGCAGATACGCTCGCCGCATCCAACTGTTCGACATCCTCAAACATCCTGATGTCTCCCAAGTCAAGGTTCTTCGCCACAACGATCTCCTGAGTATGGGTCTTGTATCCCATCAGTTCAGACTTAAGCACATAAGTACCCTTGCCGACCTTTGTAAGGGAGCCTTTTCCATCCTCATCAGTAAGAACATACTTGGTAGCCTGCTCAGCACCCTTCGGGGTAAGTGATGCGGTGGCAAAGCCTACCGGCTGGGTAGTCTTGTCGTCTATGAGTCTGAGTTTTACCGTATAAGAGCCCTGTGCAAAGGCAACAGACGCAATGAGCATTGCAGCACAGGTCAGAAGAAGTCTTGATAGAAAAGACAAGGTTTTCATAGTTAATTCGTTTCAAATACTTTATCAATCACACAAAAGCGGGGACTTGCTACTCCCAGCAATGAACAAAACATTTAGACGGAATTTGCCGTCAAAGGTTTAAAGAAATGTCATTTTTTTATCCTGTCAGGATTGTTTTCCAGAAACTTCTTCCAGTCGGATTTTCCTCCGACTCCTGCAAGCGGATTAGACTGCTGATAATGATGGCATAGTGCTATTGCAAGTGCATCTGTCGCATCAAGATATTTAGGGTCCAGATGCACATTCAGAGTCTTCTGGATCATCATGGCCACCTGCTCCTTGGAGGCGGCTCCATTGCCGCATATGGCAATCTTGGCCTTTCTCGGGGCATATTCGGCAACGGGGATACCGTGCATGATGGCAGCGGTAATTGCCGCACCCTGAGCCCTGCCCAACTTAAGTATCACCTGAGCATTCTTTCCATAGAAAGGAGACTCCACAGCGAGTTCGTCAGGCCTGAGTTCCTCTATTATTTCGTTGACGCCGGAGAATATGTTCGCAAGTTTCTCGAACGGGTCCTTGATCTTACGCAGATCAAACACACCCATATCCACATAATGCGGTCCCTTGGAATCAATGGAAATGACCCCGTAACCTAAAATGTTGGTTCCAGGGTCAATTCCTAATATGATCTTATCCTTAGTCAATATAGTCAAATCCTGTGTACGGACGGAGAACTTCAGGAATCTCGATCCTGCCGTCCTTCTGGTTGTTCTCAAGAAGAGCAGCCACCACACGTGGAAGTGCAAGAGAACTTCCGTTCAGGGTATGTGCCAACTGAGTCTTGCCTTCAGCATCCTTATACCTGAGTTTCAGACGGTTTGCCTGATATGACTCGAAGTTTGATACAGATGATATCTCAAGCCATCTTCCCTGAGCGGCAGAGTATACCTCGAAGTCGTATGTGATAGCCGAAGTGAAACTCATGTCACCGCCACAGAGGCGAAGGATACGATATGGAAGACCAAGTGACTTCACGATATTCTCGACATGCGCAAGCATCTCATCCAGAGCGGCATATGATTCCTCAGGCTTCTCCACGCGGACGATCTCGACCTTGTCGAACTGATGCAGGCGGTTGAGTCCGCGCACATCCTTTCCGTATGAGCCGGCCTCGCGACGGAAACATGGAGTATATGCCGTCATCTTTACAGGGAATTCGTTGTTTCCGAGGATAACGTCTCTGAAGATGTTTGTCACAGGGACTTCTGCTGTAGGAACGAGGTAGAAGTTGTCAGCAACGGCATGGTACATCTGTCCTTCCTTGTCAGGAAGCTGTCCTGTACCGAAACCTGACGCCTCATTGACCAATACCGGAGGTTCCACTTCCAGATATCCTGCTTCAGTATTGCAGTCCAGGAAGAAGTTGATGAGAGCCCTCTGAAGCCTTGCTCCCTTGCCCTTGTAGACAGGGAATCCCGCCCCTGTAAGTTTGACTCCAAGGTCGAAGTCTATGATGTCATACTTCTTTGCGAGTTCCCAGTGAGGAAGGCTGTTCTCGCCGAGTTCAGGGATATCATTGCCCGTCTTCACAACGACATTGTCCTCTGCACCCTTGCCCTCTGGAACCTGATCACATGGAATGTTAGGCAGAAGGACCAGGAGAGAATTGAGTTCCTTATTGTTTTCCTCAGACTTCTCTTCAATCTCTGCAGAACGTGTCTTCAGTCCGGCAACTTCAGCCTTCACAGCATCAGCCTCATCCCTCTTGCCTTCCTTCATAAGGCCTCCGATCAAGGCAGCCTTCTTCTTCTGCTCTGCAAGACATGCATCAAGTTCTGTCTGAAGAGCCCTTCTGTTCTGGTCAAGGGCATTGATCTTCTCTACGATCTCCCTTGCATCGAAATTCTTGACTGCGAGTTTCGCAATGACGAATTCCGGATTTTCACGAAGCAGTTTTAATGTCAGCATATTATTATTGAATAAATTGTTTATAGATCCTCACGTCGGTCTTCAGCCTCCTCAGGATAACGATGTCAGTATGTTTCCTCAGGATGACATCAAAAAAAGGACCGTATACCACCCGGGTCTACAGTCCTTTCATTCCTTTATCATCAATCCCCGAGTCTTAGTTCTCAAAAGGGACTACCGAGACGTAAGATTTGTTATCAGCCTTCTTGCGGAAGCTGACCTTACCGTCGATCAGTGCGTAAAGCGTATGATCCTTACCCATTCCTACATTCAGACCTGGGTTGTGAACAGTACCTCTCTGACGAACGAGGATGTTACCAGCCTTTACTACCTGATCACCGAATTTCTTGATACCGAGTCGTTTGCTATGTGACTCACGACCGTTCTTAGAACTA
>JAFVHZ010000215.1 GCA_017474265.1 Bacteroidales bacterium
GGTATGGCTGTGCGGCTGAAACAGCAGCCATACCGCACGTCAGTAACAATACACGTATCAGAGTTTGTATGTACATTTCATGAAACCGTCCTTATCTGTTCCAGGAATATTATCATAGATGACGAATTCGAGTCTGTCGGAGTGACGCCTCATGAACATCGGGTACATGTGCGTTCCGTCGTGGAGGACCAGACTGCCGCTGCGGGTATATGTTGCCTTGCGGCTGCCGCTGCGGTGCGGGATGTCCCCGTAGACGCTTTCGTCCGGCTTCGCAGATGCCTTGTAGAAGTCAAACGGTCCTTCGCCGGAGAGTTTCACGCGGCTTCCGTTCTCGATCTTGTAATACGACGACTCCGCCTCATTCCACACGAGGAAGCAACTTCCGTTTATGAACTCATCACGGATATCACCTGCGCCGGAAGAAGGGCTGAATCCACGTGGAAAACCGCTTTCCGCACGCATAAGCCTCTCATTTTCATTGAGCACGGATATCACCTCCATCTCCACAGGCAGCACCTCCGGCTGAGGGAAGTCCGCATATGCTTCATTCAGGATATCCGTACACTCCGTAACAAGATTCAGCGGTGCACGACCCACGGCGCATTCCGGAATCATACCGCCTGCCGCCATATCTGCATAGACCTTCTCTGCCTCCGGAATCAGTTTGACCGTATTGTCAAAGCGCACCTGAAGGCCCTGAAGCCATACCTTCGCCGCACGCAGACGGTAATTCTTCATCATCTCGTCAGCCTGATCATACAGGTCCCTGACACTTTCCGCATCTGAAGTCCGGTATATCTGCTCATATATAGCCTTCAGTCCCGCCTCATATTCAGATGCAATCTCTTCGCAAGTCTTCACGACACCGTCCTCATTCCTCCTTATAGCCTCGACCTTTTCAGTATACTGCTTCAGGGCATTCTGGAAACGTGTCTGCTCCGCATTGACCTTTGAAGTTATTTCAGCAGCCTTGGTCGCAGTCTGCATGATGTTGCCCATGCCGCCCATCAGATCCTGGGTCATCGCCATCATCTCCTGGTTCAGTTCCTGCATCCTCTGCTTCTCAGCCTCTGTAAGGGTCCCCTTTTCTGCCTTCTTCTCATAAACCTCCATCTCCTTGCTTATCTCGGCCATACGTGCCTGAGACGATTCCGCCTTCGAAGTGAACGAGTCCATGTCCGCACCGCCTGTCATGTGGGCGATCATCTTCTGGGTCAGGCGTTCCTCCTCTTCAGGGGAAATATCCGGATCCTCAAGCCGCTTCATCTCAGTCTCCGTCAGGCCGAAAAGATCTGCAAGGTCATTCATCAGGTCCTCCCTGGCCGCAATCATTGCCTCGTCGCTACAGGACTGCTGCTCGTCCAGTTCCTCCACCCTCATATTCACAGCCGCTATCCTGTCGTAATATGTCCTGTAGGAAGATTCGTCATACTCCGCAATCTGTTCCGGTGTAGGAAGAGGCGGCAGGTCATCTATAAGTCCGTACACATCCGTTGCTCTGCTAGGAACTACCTGGTTCTCCCATACTACCGAACTCACGCGGAGTTTCGGAATCTGGTCAGAGGCACTTACCGGGCCAAGAGGCTTTTCCGGTTCTGCCGGACTATCCTGCATCACGGACTGATTCTCCGGAGTCTGAGCGTCCTCCAGGCCTAATTTCTTCATTATAGCCCCTCCTACGGCATTTTCCGCCTTATCCTTAAGTTTCTTGAGGAAGCCCTGGGCAGATGCTTCAGGGGCTGCCACTGCAAGAACTGCCAGCAGTGACATAAGGGTAATCAATCTTTTCATACGCTAAATCTTTACAAATTCCACACGGCGGTTCTTCGCACGGCCTTCATCGGTATTGTTGTCGGCGATAGGGCTGTTCTGACCCTTGCCCACGGCGGTGAGGCGGTCTTTGGCAATGCCGAGTTCCACAAGTTTATCCACGATTGCCTGCGAACGCTGCTCGCTGAGGGTCTGGTTGCTTGCCTCCTTACCGGTGTTATCGGTATGACCTTCCACAGAGAATTTGAGTGTAGGATTCTCGTTCATCAACTGCACTATACGGTTGATTTCGCCCATAGATTCAGGCTTGATCGTAGCCTTGCCCACATCGAATGTGATGCCATAGGTGACGAACTTTCCTTCGGACATCATACGATCGTAGAGAGGTACGGCTCCTTTGGCGATGCGGAGATTGGTAATATAGGTATCACCGTTTCCATTGGTCAATTGAAACAGCAACCATCCCGGAGGCGCAAGGACATTCGGGACATTTACCACGCGGATACCGTTAAAATAAACCTTCCATGCTCGCTTATTGAATGAAATGGCGACATGATTCCATTCGTTTGCCGGAAGTGCAATATCATACTCTCCATTAGAGTCCCCCCTACTTGTTTCCCAGTACCAATGAACGTCATCTCTACCGTCGTATGCAGCCCGCTCTAAATACATCATTTCATCTTCCTCGCTTTTGTTGTCCGCTTTCATGAACTTAGTGAGAAGCCATGTATAATCACCTTCTTTTACAGGAAACATCAGGTCATATTCGACTGTGAACACATCACCGAGATAATTAAGCGGTTCCTTCATAAGCGGACAGACCTTGGTGCCCCACTCTGAAATGAGCATTGCCTTTTTACCATTGATCGAAACAACTTCGGCAACACCGTCTATCAATTCCCATTGGCTTGGGAATTCCCCGATCTGTTCATTATCCATCGGGTCGTCAAAGATTATTTCATCGCCTGCCACAAAATCGCTCTTGGCATATGTCATTTCCAATGACACCGGCGCCTGTGCTACCTCTGCAGGAACTTCCTGAACTGCCGGGGCCTGCTGAACCGGCTGCTGCGGAGCAGCCTCCTGCGGAACTCCTGTCTGGTTTCCTCCATTTCCCTTGACGGCTTCTTCCGTCTTGTCAAAGGCCTTCTCGATGACCTGATCCGTCTTCTGCAGGATTTTCTGCTCGACCTTTTCCTTGGCCTTTTCCTTAACTTTCTTACCCAACTGATCCAGCCAGTTCTGTGCACTTACTTCAGTTGTCCCACCGATTGCGACGAGTACCAACACCATCATAACGAGTCTTTTCATATTCGTCCAGATTTTTATAGTTAATGATTCTGTATATACCACCCGAACAACAGGATTCCGCCCAGCAGGGCTACGGCTATGACGAATGCCGTCAGCTGGATGACCGAGGCCCGTGCCCAGTTCACCTTGTTGGAGTTGGTGAGTTCCTTCTCGGCAAATGCCCACCAGAAAATCATCACGACATTCACCACCGGAATAATCAGCACC
>JAFVHZ010000216.1 GCA_017474265.1 Bacteroidales bacterium
TCAGGTCCGGCATCATCGCACGAGCCTCTGCAATGATGTTCTCCATAAGAGTCTCGCTGTAGATCATGCAGTTGGAATCATCGCCCCCGATGCGGGCCGCACGTAATTTCACCTGCTTGGCACTTTCCTCACCGGTCACATCAAGGGTCTTCAGATGAGGACAATGGAGCGGTATCTGGAGCGACAGAGTGGACTTTCCGATACCCGGCTCTCCGCCTATCAGCACAAGGGAACCTTCGACAAGTCCGCCTCCCAATATCCTGTCCACTTCACCGTTGTTCAGGGAAATACGGTTTTCGACAGACGAATCTATATGCGACAACGGCATAGGCTTATGTCCTGAACCTGGCACCGAAACCGATACCGAGGCACCCTTCTTTCCTGTCGCCACTGTCTCTTCCACCATAGTATTCCACTCCCCGCATGCCGGACACCTGCCCATCCACTTGGGACTCTCATTTCCACACGACTTGCAGAACCAAACCGTCTTTGTCTTTACCGTTGCCATCTTCTATATACCGATTTCCTATAATTCCGACAGGTCTATGGCCAACACACCCGTAAGGTCATTCATAGATACGACACGCTCGCCCTTGCCACCTTTTATAACGACTTCAGTCTTTACCACAGATGCTCCATTATACTGATGAACAAGACCTTCCGCATATTCATCCTGAGCCCCGTCGCCCCAGAAGACCGTTCCGGAAGACACGAAGCCTCCGAAGGTCGGAACCGTAAAGACACTGTTATAATGAGTCACATAGAACCTGTAATCCTTTATAAAGCCTTTCTGAACCACCTTGACGTCCTGCTTCAGACCTTCGTATGAAAAAGTGATGAGAGCCTCTCTGTCGTCCATCTCGTCATTAGCATCATATGAGAATGCAATATCTTCCTCAACAAAAGCCCTTGTCTGCATCTTTCTCAGCCATTCCGCATCTACAGATACCTGATACTCCACATTGCTTCCAAGAGTAAGGGTGAAGGTACCTGCCTCACATCCGACTTCCACCAAAGAAGTCCCCGCTATGATGGCATCCTTCTGATTCTGGGAGATAAGTATAGATTCCTCCAGAGAGCCTTTCCTGCTCTTGACGAGGATTTCCGCCTGACGTGAATCATGAGATTCGTTCGGATCCACCTCAAACCTGATCCTTCCGGTCACCAGTCCTCTTGTAGAAGGCTTATAGGTCACCCAATCCACCTCAGGCATCACTATATCGTATTCTGTATTTGTGGTAAGGTCCACTTCGACGATTCCGCCCTCTGTAGTCAACGAGAACGATGATTCTCCCAATACAAGTACCGGCTCACCTGCCTGATAGACAGTCACATACTCTTCCAGGTCGCCATTACTGAATCTGATCTTCCCCTCTCTGACAGAATCTTCCTCGCTCGGATCCGCAGAGAAGGCAAAGGTCGTTGACTTGAGACCTTTTGTCCCCACCTTCTTCAGCCATGACGCAGCATCCGCATCCACCTCAGCGCTTACAGCGACATTAGCCTGGACCTCAACTGTGACGGTACCCCCTTCCTTGCCTATTTCATAATTATCCTTGGCAAGCATAAGAGCGTTCTTCTGTTTCTGAGTGACATCAATATAGTCCGTCTTGCCCGCAGGCACTGACACGACAAGTCTTGCATGACGGTCATCATAACCCTTGTTCGGATCCACCCTGAAGGTAAGCGTTCCGGAAGTTGCCTTTGTCATCACTTCCCGTACCCACTTCTCCTCACATGTCACAGTATAGTCTTCACTATATGTTATCCCAAGGGAGAACTCCCCTCCTGCTGCAGGAATGACAAAATCCTTTTCCTCAAGTTCCAGAATATTCTCCGGCTCCTTGACACCTAACGATGAACACGCAGATGCCAGAAGCATGGCAGCAAAAGCATAAATATAACGTTTCATGGTTTCTCCTCCTGTCATTTTGCACCTACGATAAAAGTAACCTCCTTGACCTCATTGCCCTTGGTCAGCACCAGGACATAACTACCCGCTTCGAGCAAAGATGTCGACACCTGGATTTCCGTACCATCAGTCCTGACAACACCACGCACGACCGAACCGGAAGAATCACGCACCTCTGCACTGACCCCGTCCTTGACTGCAAGGGTGATGGTCTTTGTCTCGGTACTGTAACGGAAGGCCGTACTTTCCTCAATAGTATACCTGTCCCGGAGCGGAATTTCATCCACACAACCTTCCTCCTTTTCAGCCAAGGCCTTGATCCACTTCTGTGCATCAGCATCCCAAACGACCACTATAAGTTTGTCTCCTATCTCGATATCGGCCTGGAGCGTAATCTCCAGATCATGGAAAAAATGTCCATAATTCATGTCAAGACTGACCTGATAATATATCGGAACCTCCTTGACTACATCATTTCTGTCAGCATGGGCAAAACCCATGAATCCATCATAACGCACATGACTTGCATTCACGATAAGTCCTGTGGAAACGGTAAACGGAACGTTCTTCCTGAAATCCGTCGTATTAGCCACAAGACCATATATGTCTTCATACGCATGAATTACGGCCCTGACCGGCTCTGTGCCGCCTGCATCCTTCTTCACATTAAGTATCGCCGCCTGCCATGAATTGTAACCTCCATCATAGCCTCCTGTTCCCTGGCCCTCGGGATTCAGAGCATCAAGAGTGAAATAGCCGTTGAAATAGCCGCTCCATCCCCAATTGATACTATAATACCGCTCTGTGGTATACCCGTCCAGAACAAAGGCATGTCCACCTTCCGCTTGTCCGGTATATATTATCGGACCGTTGTTCTGCAGTTCGGAAACAAGCATCTCATGCCACTGGGAGTCTGAATACACACCCCTTCTGTACCAGCCTATACTGCCATCATAATCCATATATGTGGAAAGCGCCGTTGGAATTTCCATATCATAAGCCCCGGACTCATCTGAGGAGTAGTCCATTTTAACCATGGCACCGCAATCAGCCATAAGCCGCGAGACCGCCAGAATGCTTGATTCATCCCAACCGGATCCGTCATATTTCAACGGCATCCTGCTCCAGTCGTATTCAGCACCGAGGGCTATCTCCGGAACCTCGATTCCCTTTGTCCTTGTGGTATATGCCGGAATGGTTCCTGTTCCTGCTTCCGGCCACTGATGATAGCGCAGGACGATGGCAATCGCAGTAGCGACACATCCTGTAACAGACCTGTACCCGCCGTCAGCAGGGCATTGAACATTGTACGGATAACCCTGATCCCATTCAGCGGTTTCATGCTTGACGACGACATCACCGACAGATGCCTTGGTCACACCAGAGAAAGAGTATGATCGCGACGCCCGGGATATCGCATCCTTCAGCCCCTCCATCCATGCCCTGACATTCGGAGGCATATTCTCCATAACAAACTCATTTTCAAAAGAATATCCCAGAATAGGCTTTGCCACGTCATTGCCGGCCACAATCACGAAACCAGGGCCGGACACATTATCAAACACATAAAAGGCAGCCCCTCCGCCTGATGTCTTGGTCTGAAGATCAGAGCCGTCCCACACCATCTCAAGAGTGACATCCGAAGCACGGGTCAAAGGTTGACCGGAAAAAAATTCTTCTGCAATCTGTCTTGCCTGATGCAAGGATATCTCGTCCGCAGATGCAAGAAAAGGCATCAGGCACAACAAGACAATAAGCAGACGTTTGAAGTGTTTCATATACAGCATAATTATCCGAATCACAAACTTACATAAATTATCGTTATCTCCGGCAAGATAAATAAAAAAAGATATTGTCCCGATCAGGAACAATATCTCATACTTATGGTCCGTACTGCAGAGGAACTACTCTGCTTTCTTGCAGCAGTCTGTAGCGGTGCTGTCGCATCCTTCGCAGCACTCTGCCTTCTTGTCGCAATCAGCGCACTTCTCATCTGTGCATTTATCCTTGCAGCACTTGTCTTCGCAGCACTCGGTCTTCTCGCCACAGCAAGCGTCTTTACATTCTGCCTTCTTGTTGTTGCAGCATGAGCATGACGATGCAGCGATCATTGCAGCAACCATTACCATTGACATTAAAACCTTCTTCATAGTCAATCTTATTAAAGGGTTAAACAAAACACTAAGTCACAAAATTAAAAAAGTCCGCGAATAAATGCAAATATTTTGCTTACAATCTAACACCTTCTATCTCCCTATCTGTCAAGTTCAAAGACCTCCATAGAGTGAATGGCACCATTTTCTATTTTAAATCTGATAGCAGTACGGACCACATGGAATCCCTGAATTCCTGCAGCCCCGGGATTGATGACGAGCATGTCACGTTTCGGGTCCCGCACCACCTTGAGGATGTGGGAATGGCCGCATACGAAGATATCAGGATGGTATGTATCAATAAGTTGCCGTGCCCTGGAGTCGTATCTTCCGGGGTATCCTCCTATATGAGTCATCAGGACCTTCAGTCCCTCGCACTCGAAGAACCTGTGAAGGGGATGCTCGAAACGGAGATTGTGGTTGTCGCAGTTTCCTGCCACTCCGACCAAAGGCTTGAACGCTGCAATTTCCGCAGCGAGGTCCATTCCTCCGCCGAAGTCACCTGCATGCCATATCTGGTCGACAGGTTCAAGAAAATCCCTGAACGGCTGGTCGAAAACGCCATGGGTATCTGAAATTACACCTATATACATATTCTATAGTTTTATGAAAATCTTCTTCCGGTACAACAGCAGCGCAAGAAGAAGGTGGAAGGCAAGATATATGAGGGCAAAAAGAAGCGACATATATTCATTCGTCCCGAACACTGCGGTATAGTCCCAGTCGGTATACCTCCATAATATCTTCATTATCAGACCGGACACGACAAAAAGCGCAAGGGCGTTCATTCCAAGAGCCTTGAACGGCATGAACGGCTTTTCAATCCCCTTTACATCAATCACATATATGAGGAAGGCAAATACGAACATCGCCCAACCGCCCGAATAGAACACATAAGACACAGACCACAGAGGCTTTGATATCGGCATCCATACGCTAAGTATCAGACCGGACAGAAGAGAACAGGCAGAAAGAGTAAAGAGTCTGGCAGACAGATCGGTACGGGATTCCGGCGATGACGTGTTCCCCGCCTCCCGCACCAGAAGTCCGACAAGATAGCCCAGGAGCACGGTGCAGGTGCCGGTAAGGACTCCCCAGAGCCCTTCCGGGTCAAACGCCACCCCATATCCGTGATACATGTGGTTTTCTCCCAGCAGGGCGAGATCCACCTTGCGGGCAAAGTTCCCTTCAAGGGAGAACGCACCTTCCGGTCCTGCAAAAAGAAGCAGACCTCCGGTATATACAATAGAGAGCACTCCTATCGCCGCAGATATCCTTGCCAGCCTCTTGAGCCATAAGACCAGAACGGACCCAAGAACATAACACATCGCTATGCGTGCCAGCACTCCCACGAGCCTCAGATGACTTGCCCACCTCAACCAGTTCTGCCAGAAAGACAGGCCGGGATCCATCGCAGACTGTGAGGGATAGAAAGGAAAGGCCGTCAGACCAAGACCGACAAGATACATAAGGACTCCCCTTTTCAGCACTTTTGCAAAGGCATCACCCGTCAATGAAGAGAACTTCGCAAAAGCGAAGGTCATTGAGACGCCCACACAGAAAAGGAAAAAAGGGAACACCAGGTCACAAGGCGTACAACCATCCCAAGGAGCATGCCTAAGGAAAGGGAAGACCTTGCTCCATGATCCCGGATTGTTTACGATTATCATAAGCGCCACGGTAAGTCCCCGTAGGACATCAAGCGACACATATCGTTTTTTCGTGTTCATAAGTTTCGGCCTGTTGTTTCGGCAAATTTAACAATTTGAACTGTCAATCTGAACTTTTGGTTGTCAATCTGAACTTTTGGCCGTCATTCTGAACGAAGTGAAGAATCTTTTATGTAAGTTTGCATTCCTAAATCAGACCCCATGGAACTTTTCTACTCCCGCGACATAGAAGGCGGCATCTGCCGTCTGGACCAGGACGAATCCGGCCACTGCGTGAAAGTTCTCCGCCATCGTAATGGTGACGAGATTGCAGTCATTGACGGATGCGGCACTCTATATCGTTGCCGCATGACATCCGACAGTCCCAAGGGAGTCGAGGCCATGGTGCTCTCCTGCGAGGAAAACTGGGGCGCACACCCTTACCGTCTGCATATGGCGGTATGCCCTACCAAGAACAACGACAGATACGAATGGTTCGCAGAAAAGGCTTGTGAGATAGGCCTGGATGAGATATCACCTGTGATCGGAGAGCATTCCGAAAGACGTGTCTTCAAGACGGCGCGCATAGAGAAGATTCTTGTAAGTGCGGCCAAGCAGTCATTGAAGGCGTCCGTGCCGGTGGTTCATGAACCTGTGACTGTCAGGGAGTTCATTCTGGAGCATGGAAGAAGATCCTTCGCTGGCGCTCAGGATGACAGATTGTTGCTGATTGCATATTGCTTTGAGGACGAGAATGTTCCGCGCAGAAGCATCAAGGAAGTGCTGGAAGGCTATGAAGGTCAGGATATCATTGTCCTGATCGGGCCTGAGGGCGACTTCTCAAAGGCGGAAGCCGAACTGGCCCTCGCCAACGGATTCATCCCGGTACACCTCGGTCCGTCACGCCTCCGCACCGAGACCGCAGCCCTTTCCGCCGTCTCTGCAGCCTATTTCCGGATGATCTCGATGGAGTAGTCGAGGCCGACCTTGATGATGGATGAGGACTGGCCGGTGGAGCCTTTTTCATATGACGGATCAACGATGTGATCGACGGCCTCCCGCACTTCTACAGAGATTTCCGCGAATTTCTTAGGCGTCGGCTCTCCGGATATATTTGCCGATGTGGACACTATCGGACGCCCGAGACGATGCACCAGTTGGCGGCAGAAGTCCATCATCGGGATGCGGATGCCGACTGTGCCGTCTTCCGCTACGGCGTTATATGCCAGAAGACTGTTGCTGCGTTTTGAATCTTCTCCGACGACGGCACCGGGATAGATGATGGTCATAGGCTTGTCGTTCACCTCTACCAGTTGGATGGCCATTTCAGGAACCTCCTTGACATATCTGCATATCATGTCCATATCACTGGCCAGAAGGACCAGGGACTTGCTGTCCGAGCGTTTCTTTATGGCATAGACTTTCGCCACCGCCTCAGGATCCGTGGCATCGCAGCCGATCCCCCACACGGTGTCTGTCGGATAAAGGATGATGCCGCCGTTGCGCAGCACTTCAAGGGCTTTCTGTATTTCTTCCATAATCATTATAATTCAATTGATGCGACTACCGGATAATGGTCGGAGAAGCCGAGGCGTGGAATAGAATGGTCAATTCCGTCGCAACTCTCCGGGAAAAGGACATAGTCGATCCTCAAGACCGGCCAAAGGGCAGCATATGTGGCACCGAAACCACGTCCTGCCTCGATGAAGGCATCCTTCCTGCCTCTCTTCATGCGGTAGTATGTATATGACATCGGATTGTCATTGAAGTCTCCACATACAAACGACTCCACCGGGCACCTTTCGATGTCATCGAAAACCTTGTCCACCTGCTTGGGCCGTCTTGTGATGGAGCGTTTCATCTTGATGCCGGTCTCAGCGAAAACGCCCTTGTCTCTGCCGGCGATTGCCCGCATGATACCGGACAGGGAAATATTGTAACTTTCAAAATGACAGTTATACACACGGAAACTCCTTCCATATGCGGAATAGTCCGTATAGAGGGCAAGATTGGCGCTGTTCTCGAACTTAAGGACCCCCTTCCCATTGACCGGAAGACGGCTCAACGTCACATTCCCGAAGGCACCGCGTCCGGTAGGGAACAGGTAATATTCCGCCTTATAATCAGGCATCCTTCTTTCAAGAGCCGACTTGACCTCTTCTACATCATCGGTATGGAACTCCTGCAGGCAGATGATGTCAGCATCCTGCGACTCCAGAAAGGCGAAAACGGAATCCGCGCACTCCGCACGGCTGTCAATGTTCCCGTCGTCAAGAGCAAACCTGCCGACATTGTATGAGATGACCTTTAAGGTATTTCCCGTATGGGACATACGTGCCACGCGGTCTTCCTCCGAGTCCATCCTGACATATCTTCCGACAAAGAAGAATGCAGGCAGGAGGGCCAGAAGAGGTATCAGAAACGACTTGGACCTGCGCTTTATCGCCCATAGGAGCAGGACGAGGTTGACTATCGAAAGAGGGACAAAGAAGATTCCGACAAGGGATATGAGCCAGACTTTGGCAGGATTCACGACAATGGACGCATAAGACAGGATCAGAAGTCCCGCCACGATCATCATCAGCACGCGCGACGTGAGTCCGAAGAACCAGTTGCGTCTCTTCGGCTTCACCGTCTTGCCTGTCTTTCTTGTCTTCTTTGCCATGGGTCAGGATCAAAAGTCTCTGCCGTACAGTTTATGAGTCTTTTTCCAGTAGATTATCAGAATGTAGCCGAATATGAGTCCCCCAAGATGGGCGAAATGGGCGATGCCGCCGCCAGTACCTGTCACTCCGGTCAGAAGTTCTATAGCGGCGAAAATCAGGACGAACCATTTGGCTTTCATGGTCACAGGAGGAAATACCAGCGACATGAGGGCATCAGGATACAGCATCGCAAAGCCCATGAGGACTCCATATATTGCACCTGAAGCACCCACGGTCGGGGTCATCTTGAGAGCATGTATCTTGGCCTGGGCTGCCATCGAGCCTTCCGCCACCTGCGACATCCATGTATTCATCTGCAGATATTCCACACCTGTATGCACCAGAGCGGCTCCAAGTCCGGTGACAAAGTAGAATATCAGGAACTTCTTGGCCCCCCATCTCTCTTCAAGGACACGTCCGAAGAAATAGAGGGTGTACATGTTGAAGAAAAGGTGGAAGAAGCCGCCATGCATGAACATATGCGTGACAGGCTGCCACCAGTGGAAGAACGGCGAGGTCGGATAGAACAGCGCGAACTTCTCATACATGAAGTTCTCGTTCAGCGCCGTCATGATCCAGATACATACGTTTATCAGGATGATGTTCTTTGTCGCAGCAGGGATGCTGGAAAGAAAGCCTCCCCTGTTGTCATAGGAATAATAACTCATTTCTAAAATTTCTTGTCTATTTCATCCGTCGGGATGATGGTCATGATTCTTTTGCCGGTGCTGGTAAACTCCGGATTCGCACTGGCAAGGAGGTTGTCAATCAACCTTTGTGCCTCTACAGGATTGGTGACAGAATCTCCGCTCAAAGCGCCCAATCTTGCGAACCTGGATGCCAGATTGGCAGTCATCACCTCTTCAAGGGCGCTATGGTCGTCAGCAAGGATGAGCAGAAGGTCGGAAACCATCGCCTGCACCTTTCCCGCCTCTGCACTGTAGCCTTCAGGTACTCCGTTCACCACTATCGTGTCCGTTCCGAAAGGGGCAATGTCGAAACCGAGACCCGCCAGCATATGGGAATGCTCTTCAAAAAGGCACATGTTCTCCACACCCACCTGAACCGTGACAGGAAAGAGGGCCGTCTGGGTCACATGTTCGTTTCGCGAAAGTGCATCAAGAAAACGGTCATAAAGGATACGCTCCATGGCACGTACCGTATTCACTACCATAAGGCCGCTTCGTGCCGTTGTGATCACATATTTCCCACTGAGAGTCAGCACTGAACGCTTAGGGGCCAGTTTGTCTTCAAAAAGTTTTCCGTAATCGTCGCGTCGCTCGATGAAACGGCTTGTGTCCATACCGTAACCGGCCGGTTTCCTTGCCTCAAAGCCGTCCTCCGCGGCAGTCCAATCATCACCGAAAGTACCTCCGAATCCGGAATTGCCAGCCCCATGTGTGCCTGAGTCAAACGACGTCGGAGCACCGGGAACGAATGTATTTGAGAACGGCGAATCCACAGACTGGAAGCCATCATTGTCGAACGGATTATATGTCGGATCCACTCCCAGCTTCGGCTCGTCGAAACCTCTGAACTCATCGAAACTCTTGCCGAAGGCCGGGATGTCAGGCACACCCTCGCGGTCGAAATCGATGCTTTCGCCGAAAGAGTTCTTCCCAAGGGTCTCCTTTATGCACGCATACAATATCTGGAAGATGACGCTGTCGTCCTCGAACTTGATTTCCGTCTTCGTAGGGTGGATGTTGACGTCAACCGACTGAGGGTCGATGTTCAGATATATGAAATAGGCCGGAGTCACTCCGTCAGGGATGAGGTTTTCATATGCCTTCATCACCGCCTTATGCAGATACGGACTGCGGAAATACCGCCCGTTGACGAAGAAATACTGATTGCCAAGACCTTTCTTCGACGACTCGGGACGGCCCACAAAACCGTAAATGCTCACGACGGAAGTCTCCGTCTGGATGTCCACCACGTCCTTCACCACATTGGCTCCCAGAAGGTCCTGCACCCTGAACTTCAATGACTTGGCAGGCCTGAGGACATACACATCCTTGCCGTTATGGGTAAGGGTGAAACCTATGTCCGGACGGGTCATGGCGACGCGGATGAATTCCGTCACGATGTGCTTGAATTCGACGTTGTCCGATTTGAGGAACTTTCGGCGGGCCGGAACGTTGTAGAAGAGGTTGCGGACGCTGAAGTTGGCTCCGCGAGGGGCGGCGGTTTCAGATGTGGCGAGATGCTGCGAGTCTGCGAATTCGACCTGACATCCCACCTCGTCGTCCTCACGACGGGTCTTGAGGGTCACTTCAGCCACTGCCGCTATCGAAGCCAGAGCCTCTCCGCGGAAGCCGAAGGTCATGATGTTCTGAAGGTCTTCCGCAGTCTGGAGTTTGGACGTCGCATGCCTTTCAAAGCACAGGACGGCCTGATCCGGAGACATGCCGCATCCGTTGTCGATGACCTGGATGAGAGTGCGTCCGGCATCCTGTATCACTACGGTCACCTGGTCTGCGCCCGCATCAACGGCATTCTCCATGAGTTCCTTCACCACGGATGCAGGTCTCTGGACGACCTCTCCCGCGGCTATCATGTTTGCTATATTGCTTGGTAATATCCTTATATCCATGTTCTTTCTGGGATAAACTGGGTCCGTCTCGGGAGGCTACTGTCCGAGCGAGTCTATCAGGATAGGGAAATACTTGAAGAGAAGGAACATCACGGCTATCAGAAGTATCATTGTGACAATGCCGAGAGTCTTCTGGTTGCGGCTCACGTCCTTTGTCCTCTGGTAGTTGCCGTCGCGCAGACTTCCCTTGACATGCTGACCGGGAACGTATTTTTCCTCTTTTGGCTTTGTGAAATCGCCATACTTCTTTCTGCGCTCTTCTGCCTCTGGATCATAGAAACGAGGCCTGTAACTGAACTTGCGGACCTCCTGTGTCCCGAAGAAATTGAAACTGAATCCCATATCGTTATTGTTTTATATTCTTTCAATATTATGGCTTGACATCTCCACCCGGTGTTACGTTCCTGTCTGCCGTAATGGTCGTGTCGGACAAAATCTGCCGTCATGCCGGGCAAAGTCGAGACATCCCCATATTAAAAAGCAAATTTAAGGTTTTTTATTTATTTTTGTGGAAATTATTTCATTATGGATTTAAGAATAGGAAACGGATATGACGTACACGCACTGGCACCGGGTCTTCCACTGTGGCTCGGAGGCGTGCAGATAGAGAGCCCGATAGGCTGCATAGCACATTCTGACGGCGATGTGGCGATTCATGCATTGTGTGACGCTCTTCTTGGAGCCCTTGCCCTCGGAGACATAGGAAAGCATTTCCCGGACACTTCGGACGAATTTGCCGGAATCGACAGCAAGATCCTCCTGGCCAGAGTCATGGAACTGATAGAGGACGAAGGCTGGCATGTGGTCAATGTCGACATCACCATCGCCATGCAGCGTCCGAAACTTGCGCCGTATATCGTGCCGATGCGCGAGTGCCTGTCTGAGATAATGGAGATTTCCCCTGCCCGTGTGTCGGTCAAGGCCACGACGACGGAGAAACTCGGCTTCGTGGGCCGCGGTGAGGGCTGCGAGGTCTATGCTGTGGCGCTTCTGGGAAGGAAGTCGGATTATTTTGACTGATGACTCTGACACCCAAATTCTTAATTATCAACCCTTTGAACACATGAGGGCGGGCGTTTTTCGTCTGCCCTGAACCCTCTGGAACAATGACTATCAAACAATCAGGCATATCGATACTTTTGGGAATTATCGCCTGCGGATCATGCGGCAGGGCGCAGAACGGATTTACCGAGGAAGAACTGTCCCTGATCCATGAAGCGGACAGCATCATGCGCGTGCTGACAGTCTGTGATCCGGCCGATCTGGCGGTGCTGCGTGCTCCTTCCATTGATTTTTCCGCTCAAGCGCTGATGTCGGACGAATATGCCGCGCTCTGCTCGCTGATGGTCGCCACCGTGACGCATCCGTCGCAGGACGGAGTCGGAATCGCCGGTCCGCAGGTAGGCCTCAACCGCAGGGTCGTCGCCGTCCAGAGATTTGACAAGGAGCCGGTCGCGATCAGCGGAGAGCCTGTCGCAGATGGAACATCAGTCCCGGACGCGGGCGACGGAGGTAATGAAGAAGGAGAGGTAGATTATCCGTTCGAGGTATATCCGAATGTGCGCATCGTATGGGCCTCTGACTCACTGGCATACGGCCCGGAAGGCTGTCTGTCGGTACCCGGCAGGAGAGGCGATGTCCTCAGGTCGCAGGAAATCGTGATCGAATATGCCCTGGTGGGAAGCAGAGACGGAGGTTCTGAGTGTTCGGAGAAAGGTTATGGTTCTGGATCAGGTTTGCGTTCGGGAAAAGGTGAGTGTTCAGGGAAGGATGGATGTGCGAGGACTGGGGAATGTTCAGGAAAGGGTCAGGATGGAATCACCATGGTGCGGGATACGGTCAGAGGTTTCACTGCCGTCATCTTCCAGCACGAAATCGACCACCTCGACGGGGTTCTTTACATCGACAGACTCTGAGTTTTGCTCATAATGGGTGTTTTTGTCTACCGATATGAGCATCATATGGCATTTGAGCGCATATACCGAGGCTTACCGCTCATAACGATACCGAAAAACTACCGTTGTGAGTGCTTTTGCACTAAATTGAAGCGATTTATGCAAAAAAGTTTTGCATTTTAACAAAACATTCGTACTTTTGCAGTCCCAAATTCAAAAAGGGAAGCCAAATTGAGATATGGTGTAATGGTAGCACTACAGATTCTGGCTCTGTCAGTGAGGGTTCGAGTCCTTCTATCTCAACAAAGTTCTTAAACATCATGGCGGGATAGCTCAGCTGGTTAGAGCGCATGATTCATAATCATGAGGTCCGCAGTTCAATCCTGCGTCCCGCTACTTGAAAATCAAGCACTTACGAA
>JAFVHZ010000217.1 GCA_017474265.1 Bacteroidales bacterium
ATGTCAGGGAACCTTGGTCCGAACTCCTCCATATTAGGTCCGATCAGAGGATTCGGCAGATGACTGATATGGTCCGTTATGACCATCAGGTCGCCGACCTTGAAATCGAAATTCACGCCTCCTGCCGCATTCGACACAAAGAGATACTGTATGCCAAGGACCTTCATGACACGTATCGGCAGAGTCACAAGTTCCATAGGATAACCTTCATAATAATGGAACCTGCCCTGCATGGCGACCACGAACTTGCCGCCAAGTCCACCTGCAATGAAGTTACCCTTATGTCCTACAGCGGTAGACACCGGAAAGCCGGGAATCTCCCTGTACGGAATGACGGTAGGATTCTCTATCCTGTCTGCAAGTTTGCCCAGGCCGCTGCCCAGAACTATGCCTGCAAAAGGCTTTCTTCCGTCAAGTCTGGCCGCGATATATTCAGCCGCCTTCATGATCTTTTCAACTCTTGGGTCCATATATGATATCTTTAGATTATTTTGTTCAATACCTTCTGCGCCTGGGCCAGAATCTCCTTCTCACCCGGCACCACCCTCTCACGCATGACGAATTCTCCGTCACAGATTACAGAATCAATGCAGTCAGAGTGAGCGGAATATACGAGATTGGCTTCGAACGATCCCGGTGAAAGGAAGTTATAGTTCTGAGTGTCTATAATAAGCAGATCAGCCAGAGCATCTTCCTCAATCTTTCCGATTTCGAGACCGAGGGCCTTGCCGGCATTTGCCGTGGCCATGGCGACAAGTTCGTCCAATGGCATTGCAGACGGGTCTTCCCTCCATGCCTTCTGTATCATTGCAGAGGTCTTCATGGTCTCCAGCATATCGAGATTGTTCGATGAAGCACAGCCGTCCGTACCGAGGCAGATATTAGCGCCAGCATCGCGCAATTCATTGTATCTGAACATGTAGCCTGAAGCCAACTTGAGATTTGAATTGACATTATGGACACAGGTCACTCCCCTTTCGCCAAGGATGCGGACATCATTGTCCGAAAGCCATAAAGTATGCGCGGCAATCACATCCGGGCCAAGAACTCCCAGGCTGTCGAGATACTCTACCGGCGACATTCCATTGTGCTGCTCCATGCAGTCCTTGATTTCCTTTTGTGTCTCGGAGACATGTATGTGGACCTTCAGTCCATGTTCACGTGCAAAACGCGATGCCCATACGATCATCTCCTCCCGTACGGAATAAATGGCATGTATCGCTATTGCAAATACTGACCTGTCATTCCATGTCATCGCTTCTTCATACATCTGACGGCACTCGACCTTCTGTCTCTCAGACTCTTCCGGATCATTCCTGTCACAGATCACATACGCCAGAACAGGACGGAGTCCCATTTCAATGGCAGCCTTATGAGCCATCGGCATATGCCAATAATGATCATTGAAGGTAGTGGTACCGGTCTTTATCATTTCCAGACATGCCACTTTCGTGGCTTGGTATACATATTCCTCGTCTATCTTTGACTCGACATCCCATATCCTGTCTATCCAGTCGTGAAACGCTATATCCTCGCCGACGCCCCTCATCATTGACATGGCGGCATGGGTATGCATGTTCACAAAACCGGGCATGACGGTCTTTCCCGAGCAATCTGTCACTTCCCATTCGTATCCATCTGATATCGAAGTGCCTGCCGGAACGACCTTTGAGATTCTGTTGCCTTCAATATATATATCGGAAACAGCACCTTTGCATACTATATTCTTTAGAAGTATATTCCCCATAATCCCATATCGTTAAAGTTTTCAAAGTTATAAATATTTTCCGATAAATCATTCCCGAAATGCAGTATGCAAATATTTTTCCGTCAACATTTGATAATCCGACAAAAAAGTCCTACATTTACTACGATTTTGAAATTAAAATTCACAAAACACTTAAAACTATATCATAATGGCATTTAAAGGAGCAATTGAAGTCGACACACAGAAATGCAAAGGATGCGGAGTATGTGTAGAGAACTGTCCGACCAAGAGCATCGAACTTGCTAAGATGGTCAACAGTAAAGGTTATCATTATGCCGAGATGGTAGGAGACGCCTGCATAGGATGTTCAAACTGCGCTGTCGTCTGCCCTGACTCGGTGATCACTGTTTACAGAGTTAAAATCTAACGGATATGGCAGAGAAAATTTTGATGAAAGGAAACGAAGCTATTGCCATATCGGCAATCCGCAACGGTGCGGACGGATACTTCGGATATCCAATCACTCCGCAATCTGAAGTAATGGAGACTCTCATGAAGGAAAGGCCATGGCTTACTACAGGTATGGTCGTGCTTCAGGCAGAGAGCGAGACATCTTCAATCAACATGGTGTACGGCGGTGCATGCTGCGGAAAGAAGGTGATGAC
>JAFVHZ010000218.1 GCA_017474265.1 Bacteroidales bacterium
ACCTTCTTCATGTGTGAAACATAGAAACGGTCACGGTCATAGTCAGGAAGAGCCTTCTCGAAAAGCGCCTTCAGTTCCTCCGGCTTTGACTTTGCAGAAGGTGCCTCTGCATCTCCGAGGACCTCCTTCATATTGAGGAATACCTGCTGGAGTTTCACTTCCTCGTCGTCAGTATAGATGGAGATATCTGCAAGAGAGGTAATCTTGCTTGACATGCCTACGCTGCTTCTCTTCTTGTCGGCAAGTGCCTCGACAATGGCACCGTTTCTTGCCTGTGAGATATAAAGGAACAATCCGCTCTGGCCTGAAATCGCCAGGATCTTTGAAAGGTCTGTTTTCATCTTAAAACTTAATTATCTATTATTCAACAAATTATCAATTATCTTGACTACCTGTTCAGTAAGGTCTTCATATGAGCCCACATTGGATATCACTGCATCCGCATCGGGAACCGCCGTCCCGTCAGAGACAGCGTTCATCAGCGGCTGGTTCATCATCCTGGCCCGTATCTGATCACTGCCGGCTCCGTCTCTTTCGCATGCCCTCTGAAGTCTCAGTCCAAACGGTGCGTCAACCAGTATCGTAAAGTCACCGAATCCCTTCAACTGAGGCTTTTCCAATATCGTCGCCGATTCGAAAAGAACGAATGCGTCATCCACGTATTTACGACTCCATTCCTTGAAATCATCAAGCAGTGCAGGAAAGACCAGAGACTCTACTGTTTCAAGTGCAGCACGGTCGCCAAATATCCGTTCCGCCAACATGCTTCTGTCCATTTTTCCTTCGGAATCACGAAAAGACTGGCTCAGTGCATCCTCAATCTTATCCAAAAGTACAGGATTGTTGTCATAAAGCGCCTTCACACGTTCGTCAGCCTCATATAGACCACATCCGTACATTTCCTGTATGATACGGCATACCTCGGACTTCCCGCTTCCTATACCTCCTGTGACTACAATCACCTTCATCGCCTGTCACTGACTATGCATTCGACATACATCGGTCTGATTTCATATCCTATGATTCCCTTAGGCAATGAAGTAACCTTCACAGGACATTTGCCACTTATGGAGGTCAGAAAGTCCTTGTAATCAACATATAGCGTGACTTCATTCTGAGGATCGACCGTCAACGGGAAAGAACATCTTAATGCTACCTCCACATTTGACGGCAGTATCACCATCTCCTTGTCAGCAGGAAGGCCGGCTGCGGATACCGGAAGTTTCACATTGACTTCCACATATCTCGTAACATCAAGAGAATAATGTGCTTCAGAGGTCGAGAAACGCACATTGCGTAACTTCTCCAAAGGAACCACACCTTGAATGTCTGCATCCAGTTCCACTCTCTTGATAGGATGTGTATAGACTCTTTCTATGGCTTCCAGACGGTAAGGGTCACCATATACTGTCACAGAATCAGGATTCAGTTCCATATCACCGACATTCGTATACTGTGAACGATATGATATCGCGTAGACCGGCTCTACCGGAACACGCTTGAAATCGACCTTCTGGAAATTAAAGAAAAGGGTATCCGATGCGAAATACTCCACTGTGACATCATCTCCATAAATCAGGTGAGAATACTCCAGAAGGTCCGACGAGGTGACATAGAAGACATCATTTTCCTTATGTTTCATCACCGTAGGCTGAAAGACCACTTTCCGGACCTTTCTGCTGCCTATCAGATCCATCCTGAGCACATTGTAGCCGGTTGCCCTGCACCTAGCCACCACTTCGCACTGATTCGAAGATTGTTCCGCATAACCGTCCAGGTTGCACATCGCAATCACTGGCACGGTCAGATAGTCGTTATATTTCAATGAAAGGTTATGGATCAGCCACGTACTAAAAGCCAACAGGAGAGCAAGCAGCAAAGCCGCCCAATCTCTCCCGCTGAAGCCCAGAGACTTTAATAGCCTGTCCAGAATCCCTTTCATCATTGCAAGGGATTACTGTCTGTTAGGGTCTGTGAAATCCTTTACAAGAGCCTGCTTGCTGACGCGGATCTTCACATCCTTGTCCACTTCAATGAGGACATAGTCTTCCTTCACCTCGCACACTGTGCCGTAGATGCCGCCTATGGTAACAACCTTGTCACCATTCTTAAGAGCGTTGCGGAAATTCTCAAGTTCCTTCTGCTGTTTTCTTTGCGGACGGATCATGAAGAACCACATTACAACGAAGATAAGGGCAAGCATGATCCACATTGACCATCCGCCGCCTTGAGCCGCAGGAGCGGCTGTCTGTAAAAGTGTAAACATATTATTTCAGATTAAAGATTATACATATCCGGGATATCATCAAAGAAGTCCCTTGCCTTCCTTGACGATCTTACCTTCATTCACCATCTGCTGCACGAGGCGGTCAAGAAGACCGTTCACGAAAGAACGGCTCTTCGGAGTTCCGAAGAATTTTGAAATCTCCACATATTCGTTCATGGTCACCTTCACCGGAATCGAAGGGAATGTCACAGCCTCTGCAAGACCCATCACGATGAGAACGACATCGGTAGAGAACAGACGTTCCTTCTCCCATCCTGTAACAGACTCTGCAACCATGGCAGAATATCTTTCATATCCTGCAAACGAGGCCTGAAGAAGTTTACGGACAAACGCCTTGTCGCTTTCCACACCATCACCGTCCATCATCTCGCTCTGGTACAGTGGGATAAGGCTCCAAGACTCTCCTTTTGCTAATTCCTTGAATGTCTTGCAGCACCATGTAAGCGCATACGCAAGGTCATCATTCCAATGCATCGACTTCTCTTCAAGTATCTGCTCCAGTTCCACACTGTCCACAAACTCTTCTTCGAATATTCTTGTAAACAGACGGCAATCCTCATCAAGCGAACTCTTCGGAGACTCCATATACTTCTTGTAATAGTCCTTTGAAGCAATGGATTTCATGACATTATTCAGAAGAACATCATACTGAGCCCATGAAAACTTCTTTTTATTGAAAACCTTCTGAAAGTCGACATCCTCATCAAGAAGCCTTGCAAGAGCATTGTCAGCAAACTTCATGTTAGGGTTCTTCTCCTCTTCGGTAGGATTGAATTTCGCCTTTGCCGCCTCGATCTTTTCACGCGCTGTTTTCGTAAGAGGTGACACGATGCCGAGCATATATATATACAGGTCTCTTGTCGACTCACACGACTGCTCAAGCATAGACTCGGCATGAGCAAGTGACATATTCTCCGATAAGGCACTGCTGAACAGCACCTTAAAGGCCTTTATCCTCAAAATTCTTCTATTAAGCATATTTTTGTTCAAAAATTTATGCAAAGATACATTCATTTTTTCAGAAAAAAGCCTAACTTTGTGAAGATTTACATAAAAAATGACATGCTATGTATAGTGAGGATTATGATGGAGCAAATGCTCAGGAGCGTTCGGGTGAGGACATCTACTCAAAACCGGTAAGAGCCGGAAAGCGCACATACTTTTTTGACGTCAAGGCTACAAAAGGAAACGATTACTACCTGACGATTACGGAAAGTAAGCGCAGGGTTGACAACAACGGTCATTTCGCATACGACAAGCACAAGATCTTCCTCTACAAGGAAGACTTCGAGAAATTCACAGAAGGACTTGAAGAAGTGATCGGATACATCAAGGCGAACTGCCTGAAAGATGGCGGTCGTCCTTCAGGTGACAGTTTCACTGACGTTGAATTTGAAGAACTTTAACAGGAACATACATCAGGATGGCCTCGTGCCATCCTTTTTTATAAAGAAATAAGACCAGAAATGAATAACTACGGATTCATCCGTACAGCGTCTGCTGTACCTGCAGTAAAAGTCGGTGATGTAGGATACAATGTGGAAGAAATATGCCGCATCGCCGGTGAAGCATTTCAGAAGGAGGTTTCACTCATTGTCTTTCCTGAACTTTCGCTGACCGGACATTCATGCGGAGACCTTTTCCATACCAGCACTCTTGTCGGTGGAGCAGAAGACGGGATCAGAACGATTCTGGAATTCAGCAGAGGCAAGGCCATGACAATGATCGTAGGAGCACCTGTTCCATACAGAAGCAGACTCTACGATTGTGCTGTTGTGATCAGGAACGGAAACATCGCCGGCATCGTGCCCAAGACATATATCCCGTCTGCTGAAACAAGATGGTTCGCTTCGGGAGGAGATTTCCTGTCTCAGGATGTCAGAAATGACGGTGCATTCCTGAGAAACGGCAAGGATACCGTATTGAGCGGCTTCTGCGGAGAGATACGCTACGCCGGCCAGAAATGCAACATATCTCCGAACATGCTTTTCGGCATCGGAGGGTACACTGTTGCAGTGGAACTCGGTGATGATCTTTGGGCACCGGTCCCTCCTTCATCTCTTCATGCACTTCAGGGAGCACAGATCATAGCGAATCTCTCTGCTGACAAGGAGATTCTGATGCGGGAGAAGTACAGAAAGGATCTCCTGAGCCAGCATTCGGCCAGAACGGCATGCGGATACATCTATGCATCAGCAGGTTTCGGAGAATCTTCTCAAGACTATGTCTATGCAGGGGCAGCATCCATCTGGGAGTGCGGTGACGCTCTTGCAGAAAATGAGAGATACATGACCACATCATCACTTATCGTGGCAGACCTAGACGTAGAGAGGCTCGAAAACCTCCGCAGAAAATCCGGGACATTCAAGAGCATAGCACCGGACGGGACCGACGCCGGCACATACTACAGGTCATACAACAGGATAAGTCTCGGAGAACCTTGCGAAACAGATTTCGAAAAGACTCTCTGCAGATATGTGGAACCGCATCCTTTCGTCCCTTCAGAAGACCTTGACTACAGATGCAGGGAGATTCTCTCCATGCAGGCCATAGCACTTGCAAGACGACTCAGCCATATCAACTGCCGGACTGCAGTTCTCGGCATTTCAGGAGGACTTGACAGCACCCTCGCTCTGATTGTGACCGTAATGGCTTTCGACAAGTTGGGATGGGAACACGACAGGATTGTAGCAGTCACAATGCCTGGCTTCGGCACCACATCACGAACTAAGAACAACGCATGGTACCTTATGGAGGCTCTCGGAGTCACATGCAGGGAAATATCGATCGTTCCGTCCGTCACTCAGCACTTCCGGGACATCGGCCATGATCCAGCAGACCACAATGCTACATACGAGAATTCCCAGGCGCGCGAAAGGACGCAGATACTCATGGACATAGCCAACCAGACAAACGGAATCGTTGTCGGAACCGGAGACCTTTCAGAACTTGCTCTCGGATGGGCCACATACAACGGAGACCACATGTCCATGTATGCAGTCAACGCCGACATTCCCAAGACACTGGTTCGCAGCCTCGTGAAATGGGCTGCAGAAAACATGTATGAAGACATCAGGAAGATACTTCTCGACATCGTAGACACTCCAATCAGTCCGGAACTTCTTCCGGCGAATGACAAAGGTGAGATACAGCAGGTCACGGAAGACCTCGTGGGTCCTTACGAACTCCACGACTTCTTCATCTACCACTTCATGAGGAACGGATACTCCGCAGAAAAGATATTCTTCCTGGCAAAGAAGGCCTTCCGTCATCACTATGACGACGAGACCGTCATGAAGTGGCTCAGGACATTCATCCGCCGTTTCTTCAATCAGCAGTTCAAGCGTTCATGCATGCCTGACGGTCCTAAGGTCGGCACAGTCGGTCTCTCGCCTCGCGGCGACTGGGCAATGCCTTCAGATGCATGGAGCACCATGTTCAGCAAAAACATCTGATTTACTTACATTAACGCAAAAACATCCGGTTGATTACGATGACCCCCGCCTGCCATGTGGCAGGCACCCCCTAGCCGGGGGTGGCATGTCATCTCCATCAATCCGGATGTTTTTGTTATTTCAACAGTTATTACAAAGAAGCAATGATTCTGGTGAACAGGGTCGTCATCTTGTCTGCTGCGGCATCAGCAGCAACAACGACGTCATCACCGTCATTGACATAATCGTCTGCATAGTCGTCATGCGCCTCGTTCGTGATCACGGACATTCCGAACACCGGGATATCCGAATGACGTGCTACTATGACTTCCGGAATAGTCGACATTCCCACGGCGTCAGCGCCGATGAGCCTGTAATACTTGTATTCTGCAGGAGTCTCGTAAGTAGGACCCGTGCTGGCGAAATACACGCCACTCTTGAGTTCGTATCCGAGGCCTGCCGCAATCTCGAACGCCCTCATCCTCAACTGCTTGTCATAAGGACGAGTCATGTCAGGGAACCTTGGTCCGAACTCCTCCATATTAGGTCCGATCAGAGGATTCGGCAGATGACTGATATGGTCCGTTATGACCATCAGGTCGCCGACCTTGAAATCGAAATTCACGCCTCCTGCCGCATTCGACACAAAG
>JAFVHZ010000018.1 GCA_017474265.1 Bacteroidales bacterium
AACCTGTCGGACCCTAACTTCTTCGTGCTTCCTGACGTAGGTGCCGCTATTGCGGAGGTTTCCAAGGATGCAAACCTCAGCCCTGAGGAAAAGCAGGTCAAGAAGGACGATATCCTTGCTGACTTCGCTCTCAAGTCTGAGCGTGTACATACCGTAAGCCAGCTCCTCAAGGCATATACGATGTTTGACAAGGAGATTGACTACATTATCCAGGACGGAAAGATCAAGATCGTCGATGAGCAGACAGGCCGTATCATGGAAGGACGTCGCTGGAGCGACGGCCTCCATCAGGCTGTCGAGGCAAAGGAGAACGTGAAGGTCGAGGCTGCGACCCAGACATTCGCAACCATCACCCTTCAGAACTACTTCCGTATGTACCACAAGCTCGCGGGTATGACAGGTACTGCTGAGACAGAGGCAGGCGAGTTCTGGTCTATCTACAAACTCGATGTGGTCGTGATCCCTACCAACAGGCCTATAGCACGTATCGACAACAACGACCTCATATACAAGACCAAGAAGGCGAAATATGAAGCGGTGATCAACAAGGTTGTCGAACTTACCAAGGAAGGACGTCCGGTACTCGTAGGTACCACTGATGTCGAGACATCCGAACTCCTCAGCAGAATGCTCAGACTCCGCGGCATCCAGCATCAGGTGCTCAACGCCAAGCAGCATGCGCGTGAAGCCGAGGTCGTGAAGCACGCCGGAGAGCCTTCGACCGTGACCATCGCCACCAATATGGCAGGTCGTGGTACCGACATCAAACTTCCAGATGAAGTGAAGAAGGCCGGAGGACTTGCCATCATCGGTACGGAGCGCCATGACAGCCGTCGTGTGGACCGCCAGTTGCGCGGACGTTCCGGCCGTCAGGGAGATCCTGGTTCATCCATCTTCTATGTGTCTCTCGAGGATAAGCTCATGCGTCTCTTCGGAGGTGAGAAGATCGCTTCGGTTGTCGACAGGATGGGTATGGAAGAGAACGACGTGCTCGAGGCTCCGATGCTCAACAACGCCGTTGAAAGAGCCCAGAAGAAGGTGGAGGAGAACAACTTCGGTATCCGTAAGAGACTCCTTGAATATGACGACGTGATGAACTCTCAGCGTGAGGTCATCTATACCAAGAGACGCAATGCCCTTTCAGGAGAAAGAGTCGAGATCGACGTCATGAACATGATGCAGGACATCGCACAGATTCTCGTCGAGAAATCGGAAGGAATGACATACGAGGAATTCTCGGAGACCGTGATGATGGCGCTTTCAATCGATCTCGGATTTGGCGAAGAGACCTACAACAAGGGCAATCAGAAGGAACTTGCTGCGAAACTCCATGACCATATGCTCGAGACCTACGAGCGTCGTATGGACACCATGGTCCAGAGGGCTTTCCCTATCGTCAAGAACGTGTACGAGAAGCAGGCAGCAATCTATACCAACATCGCCATCCCTATCTCCGATGGCCGTAAGATGCTGACTCTGCCTGTAGACCTTAAGAAAGCCTATGAGTCTGAAGGAAAGGAGATTGCAAGGGCGCTCAGCAAGACCATCACACTCTGGCAGATCGACGATAAGTGGAAGGAACATCTCCGTGACATGGACGACCTCAAGCAGTCTGTGCAGAATGCGACATACGAGCAGAAGGATCCTCTCCTTATCTATAAGTTCGAGAGTTTCAACCTCTTCAGCGAGATGCTCGAAGAACTGAACAAGGACGTCCTCTCGTTCCTTCTCAGGGCACATATCCCTCTCAGGGATGCATCCGAGGCTCCTCGTCAGGCTCCGCAGCAGCGCAAGCCGGATCTCAGTCAGATGCGTACTTCGCGTACTGACCTCGTCACCAACGGAGGTGAGGCCAAGAGCAATGCTCCTGTCCATGTGGACAAGCAGGTCGGCCGAAACGACCCATGTCCTTGCGGTTCAGGCAAGAAGTACAAGAACTGCCACGGAAAGCAGGCATAACTGTCATCCTGAGCATAGCGAAGGATCTTCAACGAGAATATTAACAAATAAAACTATAGACTATGGCAAAGGTAGAACCTGTGGTAAACGCTAACGCTATCAGCAGAATCTCTGCTGGTACAATCATCAAAGGAGAGATTGTTTCTCCATGCGACATCCGCATCGACGGAACCTTCGAAGGCAAGGTCCAGAGCAAGGGACGTGTGGTGATAGGGGAGAGCGCGCACATCAAGGGCGACATCATCTGCGACAGCATCGACCTCTGGGGCAAGGTTGAGGGAAATGTGTTCGTGAAGGACACCCTGAACCTCAAGGAAGGCTGTGTCGTTAATGGCAACCTCAATGTCCGCAAACTTTCTGTGGAACTCGGTGCCACCTTCAACGGCAACTGCAAGATGATCTCTGAAGCAGACTTCGACCGCGTGTCCGGTCATCAGAAGCCTGCCGCGCAGCCGACAACCGCTCCTGCAAACTAGTGCAACCTAAAGTACAGTCCCTCAGTGACTTACAGAATATGCGTGCTCCCCTTTGGCGGCACGCATATTCTGTATCTTGTTGAATGATAGGGAGTTGTTGTTTTCGGCTCTGAATGTGTCTATGAACGAAAAAAGCCTTCCAGATAACTGAAAGGCTTTTGGTGGGAGCAGAGGGAGTCGAACCCCCGACCCTCTGCTTGTAAGGCAGATGCTCTAAACCAACTGAGCTATGCTCCCGAAACAGGATTGCAAATATACGACGAATTTTTGAAACTGCAAATTTAATTTTACAAATTTTGATCTTCCTGACCTTTTTTTGTGGCGAAATGATAGATTTTCACTATATTTGCAATCCTTAAAGAAACAATGGGGATGTTTTGGTTTTGACAGCATCAGACATTGGACGGTAAGCACGTCGGGCGTGGGAGGTTAGCCCGTTAATCTCAGTCTCCGAACAATTAGTTGGCAACAACTCATATGCACTCGCTGCGTAGTCTGCTAAGCACACTACCTTAATCCGCGACGCCAAGGCTGCGTCGCCGACGAGTCTGCATCTTGTGATGTAGAACTAAAATCATTGGTATAAATTGGTATCTGTGTTTCTGCACCAGTAATTTCATATAATTCAATTTTATCAATTGTTACAATGAAATTTTCTGGAGTTGTATCTGAAGGATTCTCTGAATTAGGTGTAATTTTCCCCAAATTAATCATTAATTCAGTCGTGCC
>JAFVHZ010000219.1 GCA_017474265.1 Bacteroidales bacterium
ACATGACGGAGTATGACAGGGATATGTATTACATGAGCAGGGCCAAGTATGCCCATCTCGTGCATGGAGTTCAGGAGGCTGTCCATGAGGTAGAAGAATTCCTTTCACTGAATCCTGATGAGGAAAGCATTCCTTGGAGAATCTATGCGTATTACTACAATTCTGCCGGACGACATGAGGAAGCCCTTGAAATGATGAAAAAGGAAGTTCTGTACAATGATGTAGCAACTGACCCGCATTATCACTATGTGCTTTCTCAGATCCATGCCTCGACCGGTGATTATGAAGGTGCGTACAAGGCTCTTCACCGGAGCAGTGAAATAGATGACTCCCTTGAAGTGATACGCCATAAAAGCGATACGAGGTTTCTTGAAGAACGGCATGAACATATAGACAGAGCGGTCCGCGACCATAAAAGTCTGGCTACGAGCATTATTCTTTTCATTATTATGGTGACCGGATTAGGTTCGGCATTATGGGCCACACGGAAAAGATACCTGCTTCTTCAATCTGTGAATATCGCAATTGAAGATGAAAAGGAGAGAATAGAAAAACTGTATGCTGAAGCACTTGTCGAAAGAGAGACCTTGAGCAAGATGTCTCATGGAAGTGCGGATGAGCAGATGAAGGCTGTTATAAAACAGAGGCTCGCCCTTCTCAACAAGGTGATAACCTCATATATAACAGACAGTTCCTCTGCCAATCAGGAGGCTAACGCGCAACTTGAGACCCTTGTGTCTGACCGCGATGCTTTCCTTGAATCGACACGCTGCTCGTTTGAGGCAGGACATCCGCGTTTCATGGAATATCTCCGCTCCTGCGGACTCACCGATTGGGAAATGAATTACTGCTGCCTATATCTTGTCGGACTTAACGGAAAGGAAATAGGAGAGTATATCAATCTCAAAAGGCACTACACATACGGAAGCGTGATCCGTCACAAGTTAGGTCTCGGCGAGCATGACCGTAATCTTGCCAATCACCTCAAGCAGTTGCTCGACAACCCTCCAGCGTCAAACCCTTCATCAGAGGCGTGAAACCTCCAATGTTTAACACGCATTGATTATCAATGAGTTGACTACCGTTTTTTAATACACCGCGACACATTGCGTTAAACTCTATCATGCTAACTTTGCATTGCAAACCAATAAAAACACAATGATATGATAGCAACGATTCTTGGAGTAGCGGCCGGTGCCGCAGTAGGTCTTCTGTTTGTCAGATAATAATTTCAGAAGTCATGTCGAAAAGAAAAATCATAAACCTCCTGACATTGATCCTCGTGTCAGTGTTGATCATGCTGCCTGCCTTGTTGATAGGTAACTATTATGAATGCGGAGCCGCCGCCATTTATTTCGGCATCCTGATATTTACCGTATGGTACAAGGTCCCCGAAGGCCCTCATTCCGGATTTCCGTTCTGGATGACGACACCGCAGATATGGCTCGCATACATCGGCAGTTTCGTTTCGGCCATGGTATGTGTCTTTGCTGTTCACGGTCAATTCCTGGACAAATGGTGGATCCACTTCATATATCTTCCATTATGCATCTCGGGTGCCTGCCTCTATAGGTATGCCTATATGAAGAATGCTCCGAAGGATCCGTATGCAAAATACGATGATCTGCTTGATGCCCGGATGCAGCACACCACCTATGTGGTTGTAGCGGAATTCGAAGATGTGGAAAGCGCCAGAGTGGTCCGCGACATGCTGATAGCAAAAGGTATAGAAGCAAGGACATTCAATGAGGTCATCCCGGCCTACATAAGCCGCCGCAACCAGCCGGTCCGTGTCTGCGTCCACAAGGCGGACAAGGCCATCGCAGAAAAAATCATAAACGAGTAGGCCTTTCTACAGAATACAACCGATTTCCTTGAAGGAGAATTCGCGGAGTGCGACGGCGTCAAGGTCTTCTACCAGAAGGTGGCCGATGGGGGAGAGGCCACGTATGATTCC
>JAFVHZ010000220.1 GCA_017474265.1 Bacteroidales bacterium
ATGACCCGCTCACGCATCACTCTCCGCGAGGAGGTTGCAGAGCAGATCAGGGCTCTTCAGGAGATCAAGATCATGGGTGAATACTACGGCCTCGACCTCAGCAGGCCTGCCACAAACGCCCAGGAGGCAGTACAGTGGCTTTATATGGCTTACCTCGCTGCAGTGAAGGAGCAGGACGGAGCCGCAATGTCACTCGGAAACGTATCGTCATTCCTCGACATCTTCATCCAGTACGACCTGGACAACAACATCATCGACGAGACTTTCGCTCAGGAACTCATCGACCAGTTCGTGATGAAACTCAGAATGATCCGTCACCTCAGGATGAACTCATACAACGACCTCTTCGCAGGAGACCCTACATGGATCACCGAGTCCATCGGAGGACGTTTCACAGGTGGAAAGAGCAAGGTCACAAAGACTTCGTTCCGTTTCCTCCAGACCCTTTACAACCTCGGACCTGCACCGGAACCGAACATGACAGTGCTCTGGCATCCTGAACTTCCTGAAGGATTCAAGGAGTTCTGCGCAAAGGTTTCCATCGAGACAAGTTCAGTACAGTACGAAAACGACTCTCTCATGCGTAAGGTAAGAGGCTGCGACGACTACGGTATCGCATGCTGCGTATCATATCAGGCCATCGGTAAGGCAATCCAGTTCTTCGGAGCACGTGCAAACCTTGCAAAGGCTCTCCTCCTCGCCATCAACGGAGGACGCTGCGAGAACACCGGTACCCTCATGGTGGAAGGAATCAAGCCGCTCTCCAGTGATGTGCTTGACTTCGATGAAATCATGGAGAACTACAAGAAGGTCCTTCACGAGGTAGCGCGCGTATACAACGAGACCATGAACATCATCCACTTCATGCATGACAAGTATGACTATGAAAAGTCACAGATGGCGTTCATCGACACAGACCCTAAGATCAACCTCGCATACGGACTGGCTGGTCTTTCAATCGTGGCTGACTCACTCTCTGCAATCAAGTATGCAAAGGTGACTGCACGCCGCAACGCGGACGGACTCACAGAAGGATTCGACATCGAGGGAGAATTCCCTATGTTCGGAAACGACGATGACAGAGTGGACGTTCTCGCACGCGACATCGTACAACTCTTCGACACCGAACTCCGCGCCCGCAAGGTGTACAAGAACGCAGAGCCTACCCTCTCACTCCTTACCATCACTTCAAACGTGATGTACGGAAAGAAGACCGGTGCTACTCCTGACGGAAGAGCAAAGGGCGTGGCATTCGCACCAGGAGCCAACCCTATGCACGGCCGTGACACCCACGGAGCGATTGCATCACTTTCATCAGTAGCGAAACTCGACTACCACGATGCAAAGGACGGTATCTCCAACACCTTCTCTATCGTGCCTAAGTCTCTCGGTCCTACAGTCGAGGACAAGATCGACAACCTCATCACAATGATGGACGGTTACTTCACAAAGGGTGCACACCACCTCAACGTGAACGTCCTCAACAGGGAGATGCTCGAGGATGCGATGGAACATCCTGAGAAATACCCTCAGTTGACCATCCGCGTGTCAGGATACGCAGTGAACTTCATCAGACTGAGCCGCGAGCAGCAGTTGGAGGTGATTTCAAGAACATTCCACGAATCACTCAGATAATGCTGAAAGTTCATTCTTACGAATCAATGGGAACATACGACGGGCCTGGACTCAGGCTCGTCGTTTTCCTGCAAGGATGCCCATACAGATGTCTGTACTGTGCAAATCCGGATACCATCACATTCGATGGAGGCACACCGACGGAAGCAGAGGAAATAGTAAAGATGGCAGTGAGTCAGAAGCCCTTCTTCGGCAGACGCGGAGGCGTCACCTTCTCTGGAGGTGAGCCGACGATGCAGGCCAAGGAACTTCTGCCTCTGTATGCAAGGCTGAAGGAGGAAGGGATAAACATATGTCTCGACACCAACGGAGGTACATGGAACAGCGACATTGAGGAACTTCTAAGGCAGACGGACCTTGTCCTTCTAGACTGCAAGCAGATCAACGACCAGAGACATCAGGCCCTGACCGGACGCAGCAACGAGCAGATGCTGAAGACCGCCGCGTGGCTCGAAGAGAACGGCAAGCCTTTCTGGCTCAGATATGTCCTTGTACCTGGAATCAGCGATTTCGAAGAGGACATACGCGCCCTTGGAGAGCACTTCAAGGACTTCAGGATGCTAAAGAGAGTCGAGATCCTTCCTTACCATACACTCGGAAAGCACAAATACGAATCTCTCGGCTGGGAGTACAGATTGGAGCATGTTCCTCATAACACTCCGGAACAACTCGACAGGGCCCTGGCCCTCTTCAACGAATATTTCGATTGTGCAATCATGAATTAACACAAGAAAGAGTCTTTTCGTAAGGCTCTTTTTTTGTATATTTGTCCGACTATGAAGACTAAGGATGTTACGCTGGTCCTTTCCAGCGGAGGCCCGAGAGGCTGGGCATACATAGGAGCCATTGAGGAACTTGAGCGCAGAGGATACAACATAACTTCCGTTGCGGGCACTTCAATCGGTTCTCTGATAGGCGGCATCTATGCCGCAGGAAAACTTGCGGAAGTCAAGCAGTGGCTCTTCACCCTTGACGCATGGAAGGTATTCAGCCTCATGGACCTGTCCATCAGCAAGAACCATCTCGTAAAAGGCGACAAGGTCATAGGAGCGCTTAAGGAAATCGTTCCCGACATCAACATCGAAGACCTACGCATCCCGTACAGGGCAGTCGCGGCCGACCTGTACACCGGAGAAGAAGTGGTCTTCGACAGAGGTCCTCTTTTCGATGCGATCCGCGCATCCATTTCCATCCCCTCGCTTTTCAGACCTGTCAAATACGGATTCAGGACGCTGGTGGACGGAGGCGTGGTGAACACCATGCCGATAAGTCGCGCAGTACGCCACGAGGGCGATATACTGGTGGCCTTTGACGTGAACGACGTCGATGTCGACGCCATCCGCAAGAGTCTGATAGACGACGCAAGGCAGGAAGAAGAATACAGACAGGCAGAAAAGGATCTCGACGCCGAGACCAGATCGGTATTCAATTCCGTAAGGAACAATACAAGCCTGTCGCTCATCGACAAACTGAAACTGGTCGGAGCCCAGGGGCAGAAAATCATCGAACACCACATCCATAACGATGACCCTGAGCCGGAACTCCTTTTTGAAGACAATTATTACAGCATACTTTCGCGTACATTCTCTCTGATGAACCATGCCCTGGCAAAGGATGCTGCAGAAAGATACAGGCCTGACATCCTTATAAAGATGCCTTTTGACGCATACGGAGAGATCGGAGACTATGCCCGTGCCGAGGAGATTTCCGAGGCAGGAAGAGAACTGACCGCCAAGGCTCTCGACCGTTATGAACTTAACAATTAAACTATAACTATCATGCTCAGAAAAATCAGAATCATTCTGGCCGCCATCTTCTTCATCGGCGTGACCCTGCTGTTCCTTGACTTCACCGGAACACTTCACGCGTACCTGGGATGGATGGCTAAAGTACAGTTCCTGCCTGCAGTCCTGGCAATGAACTTTGTAGTCGTTGTCGGGCTTCTACTCCTGACACTTGTCTTCGGAAGAGTATACTGCTCGGTCATCTGCCCGTTAGGAGTCATGCAGGACATCATATCATGGGTTCACGGAAAGACAAAGAAAAAGAACAGATTCCGTTTCTCATACTCGCCGGCAAAGAATTGGCTCAGATATACCGTGCTCGTACTATTCGTACTGGGTCTGGTGCTGGGAGCACACTCGATTGCCATCCTCATCGCACCGTACAGCGCATACGGACGTATCGCCGGCAACCTTCTGGCACCTCTCTACCAGTGGGGTAACAACCTTCTGGCATGGTTCGCTGAAAAAGCGGGAAGTTATGCATTCTATAGTGTAGACGTCTGGATCAAGTCCGTATCGACCTTCATCATAGCAGCCGTCACTCTTATTGTCGTAGGAGTCCTTGCCTGGAAACACGGCAGGACATGGTGCAACACCATCTGCCCTGTAGGAACAGTCCTCGGATTCTTCTCCAGATTCAGTGTCTTCGCTCCTGTAATCGATACAGAAAAATGCCGCAACTGCGGACTCTGCGGAAAGCAGTGCAAGGCATCATGCATCAACATGAAGGAGCATGAGATCGACTACAGCAGATGCGTGGCATGCATGGACTGCATCGACACCTGCAACGAAGGGGCGATACATTACGCCAGAAGATCCTTCGCTCGCGCTCAGGAGGACAGGAAGGGCGCTCAGGAGGACAAGAAAGACATTCAGGAGGACAAGAAAGGCGCCGACCAGAGCCGCAGGGCATTCCTGATATCAGGAGCCATAGCGGGCACTGCAGTAGCGACCCATGCACAGGACATGAAGGTGGACGGAGGACTTGCTGCAATAGAACATGCACAGAAGCCTGAAAGGCAGACCCCTCTCGTACCTGCCGGCGCCTTGAGTGTCAAGAATTTCCAGGACCACTGCACCGCATGCCAACTTTGCGTGAGCGTATGTCCGAACGAGGTTCTCAGACCTTCGACATCTCTTTCGACCCTAATGCTGCCTGAAATGTCATACGAAAGAGGCTATTGCCGCCCTGAATGCACCAGATGCTCTGACATCTGCCCTGCAGGAGCAATAAAGCCTGTTTCAAGAGAAGAGAAATCATCCATCCAGATAGGACATGCAGTCGTCAATCTTGATGCATGCGTAGTGAATACCGACGAGGTAAGTTGCGGAAACTGCGCACGCCACTGTCCTGCAGGAGCCATCAGCATGGTACGCAAGAATCCTGACGACCCTAAGTCACTCAGAATACCTGCAGTAAACGAGGAAATCTGCATCGGATGCGGTGCATGCGAGAACCTCTGCCCGGCAAGACCGTTCACAGCAATACATGTCGAAGGACACGAAGTACATAAGACAATATAAGGTACGCCTGTCATGTTGAACGAAGTGAAACATCTTTACACCAATCATGAATACTATGAAAAATAACAATATAGACAGAAGAGAATTCTTCAAGACAGCGGGAGTTGCCGCTGCAGTTATGAGCGGAATGGGTGTTGCGGCCGGATGCAAGGAAGGAGGTTCCATGACTTCGACCGGAACGGCAGCAGAAGATGGAGAAATGACATACCGCACAAATCCCGGAAACGGAGACAAGGTGAGCATTCTGGGATACGGCTGCATGAGATGGCCTATGATCAAGGATGAAGACGGGAAGGACGTCGTGGATCAGGAAACCACCAACCGTCTGGTGGACCATGCTCTCGAGCATGGAGTCAACTATTTCGACACTGCCCCGGTATATCTTCAGGGTCAGAGCGAAAAGGCTACAGGAATCGCCCTGAAGAGACATCCGCGCGAAAGTTACTTCATAGCGACCAAACTGTCCAACTTCAGCAATTTCACCAGAGAGAACTCTCTCGAGATGTACCGCAAGTCATTTGAGAACCTTCAGGTGGACTATATCGACTATTACCTTCTTCACTCACTCGGAGGAGGAGGAGTGGAGCAGTTCAACAGGAGATATGTCGATAACGGCATCCTTGATTTCCTCATGGAAGAACGTAAGGCTGGACGCATTCGCAACCTGGGATTCTCTTTCCATGGCGACAACGCCACTTTTGACGAATTCCTCAAACTGCACGACAAATACCACTGGGACTTCGTTCAGATCCAACTCAACTACCTCGACTGGAACAACGGAGGAAACACAAAGGCCAATGCAGCCTACCTGCAGCAGGAACTTGACAGACTCGGGATACCGTCCGTCATCATGGAACCTCTGCTCGGAGGCCGTCTGTCAAAGGTTCCGCAGTATGTCGCAGACCAGTTCAAGGAGAGATCCCCACAGTCAAGCGTAGCATCATGGGCCTTCCGCTTTGCAGGAACACCTGCAGGTGTCCTGTCCGTACTCAGTGGAATGACATATATGGAACACCTCCAGGACAACCTTGGCACCTACTCCCCTCTCAAACCCCTCGATCAGGAGGAAATGGACTTCCTCGAATACATCGCGGACCTGATGAAGAAATATCCTACCGTGCCATGCAATGACTGCAAATACTGCATGCCATGCCCTTACGGCATCGACATCCCTGCCATCCTTCTGCACTACAACAAATGTGTGAATGCCGGAGAGATAGCGAAGAGCATAGAGGATGAAGGATATAAGAAGGCACGTCGCGCATACCTTGTAAGCTACGACAGGGCTGTTCCGAAACTCCGCCAGGCGGCAAGATGTACAGGCTGCAACCAGTGCTCGGAGCATTGTCCACAGCGCATCAACATTCCAAGGGAAATCCAGAGGATCGACAAATACGTAGAGAACCTCCGGAAGGACACACTCTAGACGTTGTACATGAAACGGTGCTATACATGTTCAACATCACTTGAATAGCATCAGAAATAGCCCTAAAACAGCACATGTGGTACATGAAAGTCTTAGTTTCATGCACCACATGTCTTTATTCGAGAATAGAGACGTACGTCAATCTGCAGAAGGCCTGTAATTGAGTGCTAGACACCGGCAGAGTTGAGCACCACCGGAATAATATTTTCCTTTCAGGTATCCGGCAAGATTCTTTTTCTCTTCACATGACAGTGAATATATTGAAGCCGCATGGAGGTCTTCCTTGACGATACGATCTATTTCACGACAGAGATCAACATCAGAAATCCTGCGGTAATCCGCCCTGCCACTTTCCAGAACCAGCATATCTTTCAGTGTCGTCATCCGTACATTGGATTCAATGACTTCCAGTGTAACTGAGGCTGTACCATTGCGGTCGTTCTCCTGCTCTTTGACCCACTCTTCCGATGTTCTTCGCCCCATGTAATAATCAAAATTGCGAGGAGTCATAAACATGTTCTCCATCTGTGGAATATCAAGTACACTTTCACGCAGAAAAAGACCGGAACGGTTCATTACATATGAATCCGGAAAAGAAGCATGTCTGCCGATATGACGATAATATGAAGTCCTGGGAATCAGATCACGTTCCGGACGTTTTCCCATTTCTCTCTGAAAAATGACATTGACAGACGAATGCGGATATGCATATGGAATAGGAACAATACCATGATGCAGAGCATTTCGCAGGATGTAACTGGCCGCTGCGAGATGATGGTGAAGTCCCTTTATCTCCAGCACAAAATGACGTGGCTCTCCAAGTCTCCCATGTCTGCCGTACCTGTTGTTGAAATATTTGGCATAGGGCATCCTGTATGCCCTCATGAATCTGTCGGGGTCTTCCGTCTGGACCAGCATATGCACATGATCTGACATGAATGACTCCACGAGTCCAATGGAATCAGTCTTATATAAAGCCAATGCAAATGTATTGAACCCCCTGTTATAGTCGTCATCATCCCTGAACATGACCTCGTCATGCGATGACAGACAGATATGAAATGTCCGTTTCATACAATGACAGTCTCTATTGGGGTCTGAACGGACGTATCAGGCGGATATCTTCCGGATTGCATCCATACAGATATGCATACAGTTCAATAGCATCCTTCAGAGTCCATCCTGAAGCATACATAAGCGTGGAACCAGTTTTACAGAAGACCGAGAATGCAGTATGAGGACCCATTGCGACAGGATCAAAAGCCGGAACGGTCTTTACATTGAGATGGATCTTTTTTCGATTTTCCATGATCAAGTGTCTTGATATCATTTCCTGCCATTTGATCGTGGATGGCGAACCAGAACAGTTCAATCAATGACAAATATACACTTAATTGTTTAATTGGCAAATCAACTGACATTCAATCTGTCAGGCACGATTGCCCCAAACGGCCGGTAAACCCCCATAATTACCTAAACTACAACAAGATACAACAACTTTAATAAAATCGGTTTCATCAAAGTTATTTTTCATGGCCAACGGCGTTGTACATGAAATACGGGTTTACATGTCCAACATCACTTGAATGGACTTAGAAATAGCCCTAAAACAGCACAGGTTGTACATGAAACCAGGACTTTCATTTACAACCTGACGATAGTGAGGCTATCAACTGTCAGAATCGCATCAGTTTTATCTGGGACTTTATCCTGTATGGGGAAGATCTTATGAAGAGAAGCCACTGACCCAGGAAATATGGGACAAGTATCAGTGCTCCTGCATTCGGGATCGGTTCTGTGAACATGTTCCAGGCCAGGATGAAGTCAGAGAAGACGAACAGGACCGCACCAAGGGCATACAGGCTGCTTCTCTGGAGCAAGGCCATCACAAGCATGATGCAGATGAGGACGGCATAGACTCCGACACCGGTACGGATGATTCCTGCCGGGGCGCAAGGGACAATTCTGGCAAATACTACAACCAGTAATGCTGCTGCACACACCAGCAGCATTGCTGTATATCCCTTGGCCTTCACTGTCAGTCTGCGGTCATGCTCTACCTTGGAAAGGTAACGGGCGACGAAGAACCAGATCATCCATATATGGGCAAGAGCGAACATGCCCATCTGTCCGATGAAACAGTCAGACGCCCCGAGAAAGTCCCCCGCAGCAGAGCATAGCATGGCAAGAACCATCTGCCACGGACATAGAGACAGAGAGGCCAGAAACAGAAGGGAGACAGGAAGCGCCACCTTGCATGGTATGCCCACACCCGGAATGAAGAACATCACGGCCAGACACAGATAAAGCCCGGTCACTCCAAGAGCGACGGGCTTTACATATTTTTCGTTGATTTTGAATATCGCCATCTTACATCATCAGTTTGTCCGATGTAAAGTTAGCGAAATTTGCTTATTTTTCAACAAGGATAGGTGGAGCAAACGGCACGAACGGCTCTGACACATAGTCGGCCCTGGTCTCAGGAGCCTGGCTCGTCGACCTGATAAGATCCTTTGCGATGAAGTCATCCATATTGAAGGTCTTTCCTGATGCCCTCATGATTCTTCGTACGATTGCCTCACGTGACGGAGCATTGTAATACAATCTGTTGTCCTCCATACAACTGATGTACTCCGGTCGCCATGCGCCATAATAGTACAGGTATGCTCCCTCATACAATCCTACAGCCTCATAGCCCTTGAGTTCGAAGTAATGTTTCCAGTGCACTTCATCACGGCTTCCCGTAATATCGATATTGTTGCCGTAGTATGGATCGATCATACGCCAAGCCTTCAATTGCTGCTTCATGTCATTAGGAAGTTCTGCCTTGTCGTATCGGTATTCGTCAAGAAGTCTTCCGAATCCGTGTCCGCCGCCTTCATGACACACCACAGATTCAAACGAACTCTTGCCCATAGGACACATAGATACCGAACGTCCGTTCGACTCCATCATACATGTTCCTGCATATGCGTCGATATTTATAAGAAGGAAGACAGTCGTGTTCTGAAGCACCTCCTCAGTAACGCCGGAGACTTTCTTAGCATAACTGAACACCTTTTCGTAATTACAAGCAGTACCTGTGCTCGAACCGCCGTCTAGAGTAGCCTCGAATGCCGTATTCCTTGTCTGAGCCTTCACGGTACTCATATCCTTCTTGACTGTAGCACCTCTCTCCTGAGAGTATACGGCCACTGTACTGATACGGAAATAGTCCTTATACGTCTTGTATGGCTCCAGACCGAAGAAGGCATTGACTGCAGTCTCAACCGCCTGATCGAATGCACCGCCCTCAAAGTAATCCTCTTCGATGAATCCGTCACCCATGAAGACAAGATGAATAGGCTTAGGCGCACCGGCACTCTCCATCTGATATGTGGTCACTTCTCCGTCCTTGTATGCACCGCCGTCGCCGGTTGTGAAACTGCGGACCTCACTATCGGTGACCGCCCCGAATGCATCGATGGCCTGAACCTTCCAGACATGTGTCTTGCTCTTGGCAAGGAAAGCACTGTGCTTTGCGCGGGTAGAAGTTGTCTCAGTACCGCTCCAGGTCGCGCCGTCATCTTCGGAAATCATGAGTTTATATGACACTGCATCACCGTCAGGATCAGTCACAGCCTTCCATGAGAAGTAAGCATTGATCTTGACATCTGCGGCTCCGTCCGCCGGCGCCACAAGTTCCGGCTTTGCAGGAGCATTGTTCGGCAGAACCTGGCTGACAGTCAGCATCGTGAATGATTTGCCGTAATCTATGGTCAGGAAAACCTTATCCCTAGGAGTTCTGTCCACAATCGGCGCCGGAGTCAATGTTACTGTCGTCTCACCTGCCTTTCCTGTCATCGGATTTGCCGACACCCATGAGGCATCTGCAGGGATAGACATAGTCCAGTCATATGCTGAGAAAACTGTGAATGTGATAGGAGTACCCTCAGCTGAAAACTCGAACTGCATCTGACTGGCAGAGAAGTCTACTCCTGACTGGGACAGATTCACAGACGCAGAAGCAGTGCCACCTGAAATCATCAGGACACCCTTGCGCTCAAGTTCTTCGTTCTTTCCCGCAGTGACAGTGACCTTTGCCGATCCGCTTCCCTCTGAAGGGTCTACGGTCACCCAATCGGGACCGGATACGGACCATGTGCAGTTGGCTGAGATTTCAATTGTCTTCTTGCCACCTTCTCTGGTCCAGGTGAGTTCGGTCTTGGATGCCGTGATGCTGTCCTCCTCCTTGCAGGAGTTCGAAACGCCCGCCACAAGCATAAGTGATGCGAGCAAAAACAGCATTCTGGTAAATTTTTTCATTACGACAAATTGTTGGTTTTAACATTATTGATTAAACGACAAAGCCTTCCGGCCCGTTTGGGAGCCGGAAGGTTTCATCTGAAGCATATGATGGCTATTTCCTGAAATTGCCTTTGACATATACTGAAATTGGTTTTGCCTCCGATGGGGCCTCAGCCTCGGTCGCCTCGTCATCTTCAGCAGGGACATATGTAACTTTTGCATCTGCATCTGCAGTAACGGCAGTACATCCGATAAGGGTTACCATATTTCCTGTAGTGTCGTCATGCACAGTATAGTCACAATATGACATAGTCGCAAGGTATCCGTCACTATCGAATGTCATAACGACAGGTTCTTTTCCAGTATTTCCTCCACCCCAGAAGACTACTGTGCTTGTCTGTGCCTTATCAAAATAGTAGAACCCGCTTCCGAATGCGCCACTATAGAACTCTCCGTCAATGATGAGGTCACCGCTGAACGTAATGGTCCTCTTGCCATAATTGACAACACCGACAAGGATAGGATTTGCAGCATAACCTGATATTCCATAATATGTAGAAATATAATTGAACCAGTCTGCACTAATTACTGCGGTATTCCTGTCAAGGAGTTCAAGTGAAAGCGGGAACTGGCCTAAAACAGGATCTCCCTTTTCATCTGGATACAGGTAGTCTACCAGATAATCGCCTTCTACGATTGCGGTCAGGAAGTTAGAATATCTGTACTCCGATGGATTGAACTCAGTATTGATGTTGCCCCACATGTCGCTGAATGCTCCCTGTGCAACATGCACATCAAATGTACCGGTAGGCATCTTAGGCAGATATACTGTCACTGTCCTGGCATCATCTGCAAGTACATATTCCGCATTGAGACTGTAAGTTCCCTCATCCTCGTTGTATAATACCTGAACAGGGTTTGGAAGAGAAGTAGCATACACCTCTACAGGAAGTTTAAATGTAAGGCTCGCATCTTCTGCAGCCCAATCCGTATCTTCTGCCGGAGTCTCGAAAGAATCTTCTGAGATATTGAAGTTGACCCAGTCAGTGTTCCATCCGAGGTTTATATATCTGCCGCTCTGCTCATCATATGCAGACTTGCAGGCATCGCATGGATTACCTGAAAGGTCTGTCACAAGACCCTTGTCGAAACTTACAATAAATCCGGCACCGGCTCCAGCCTCAGGACAAACGATCGTGACCGTATTAGCCTCAACCGCTATGTTCTCCTCAGGAATCTGCTGATTTTGGATAATGTACTCACCGAGTCCCCATGCGATCACAGTCACATATGCATTGCCTTTACCACGCTTTATAAGTTCGTTGAAAGCGAGTGTGATGGAATTACCGCTAGGTTCTGCACCGGCAGGCTGAGGAGTCCATGTGTCGTTCATGGTAACATCGAGAGTGAGGACCTCACTGAGAAGTCCGGTCTCTGTGATGGCCGCAGCAAAAATCTGATAGGTTTCTGCAGGGAAGTCCGTACAATCCACCGTCACTGTCTGGGTAAGTACAGGCTCCTCCTCACCTGCAGTATTGAAAGAACCGCTTGCTATAGCCAATGCCTCTTCCACCACGATATCATATGCAGAAGGGACCTCGTTATCCAATCCTGCAAACACCGCATATGCATATTGGGCAGCATCCTCCGACGCGGTGATTTCAAATGTCAGAGTGATATCATTTGCCACCTTCTGGGCCAGAGTTACATAAGGCTTCTCCTTGCCCTTGTTCTGCTGGTTCAGTTCGTCAGTCTTGCTGCATGCGCTGAACATGAAGAGGACCGCCATTAAACCGGCAATATATTTAATTGTCTTCATAATCAATCAGTTTAATTGAATTACTTTCTTGTCATCGTGACATTGAAGTAGCCGGCCCAACCATATCCGGTATCCTCTCCGTCTCCGTATATCACTGCGTAGATACCTGTATCTGGAGCAAATGTTATCGTATTCATATCATCGCTCCATGTAGCGGTCACACCATTATAGTCAGTAGAATATACCATATCACCATCTGAGTTGATATACAATGCTGCCATCTTGACCTCTTCTACTGTAGCGATACCGAACTGCAACTGATCGGACACAAGAGTTCCTGTCTGAAGAGTAAGGGTCTTACCCTCTCCGTCATACGACATATACCATACTGGCTGCTTCCTAGGCTCTCCTTCCTTCAACTCAAACTGCTCGCCACCAAGTCCCCAGCATACGAGTGTCTTCTCGAAGTTGACATTCTCCTCATCGGCTGAGAAACCTCCGCTGATGTTCACCTCTGTCGTTGTTGTCTTTCCGTCGAAAGGACTGGTTCCGCTGAGCACCCAGTTACCCATGAGCCTTTCATAAGGGTTGTTGTCATTGTCGGAAAGTTCAAGAGAAGCCTTTCCTGTTCCTGCAAGAGTCGCTCCTGACACATTCTCAATGGAAAGATTGATGAAACGCGAGTCATTGATTTCCTGATTGTCATAAATCTGGAACTCAAGATATACAGGAGCCTTTGGGTTTCCTGCATACTTGAGGCCCTTCGACTGGGTGAAATGAACAAGGTCCTCGAGTTTCAACTCTTCCCCGTCCACCTCAGCAACAATGTCGAATGTGATAGGGTAAGTCTTAGGCTCTCCTGTGAACTGAATCGGAATCTTCACAAGACCTGCGCTTTCCTTATATACATAGGTCTCCTTTGCGAAGCCTATAGTCGCATCACCCTTTCCCTGAGGCTCCTGCTCGCAAGAAACCGCGAGAGCAAGCACGAGGGCTGAAGATGCGATCATAATATTTCTAAATAATTTCATCTCATTTCAGTTTTTAAAGGTTCGACTATTCGTTTGTATAACCTGGATTCTGAGTCATCTGAGGGTTAGCCTGCATCTCATCAATAGGGATAGGCCATACGAAGAGAGGGCTGTCGGCAGGCATAGAAAGACCG
>JAFVHZ010000221.1 GCA_017474265.1 Bacteroidales bacterium
CCAGGTTTTAGGAGTGGATTCTGTCGTCAATCCCATTATATAACTATACTCCTTATCAGTCTCACCCGGATTGATTGCAACATGATCATATAGGCATGTCCCATCGCGACGGTTAGCATATTTGGCTGTAGTCACTTTCTCTCCTTTATCATTCAGAGTATATATAGCCCTCATTTCATATATGGCATCAGGATCTCCTTTCGTTCCTTGAGATAATTTAAAAGAAAAGCCATTTAAACTTGAGAAACTTGCAAGATATGCTTTCACATCCAGGATAAAAGGGACATTCCTGCCGAACTGGTAGTAGTATCCTATTGAATTATACCAGTCATTCTCGCAATCGGCGCTCTTGGCGCCCAGATTGCGGTCCATCCACATCAGACCACCGAAATAGACCGGCTGGCCAAGATAGGCTTCGCCTTGGGTAAGGTCGACATCGATCCACTCATAGACCTTCGGAGTCACGGTCACGATGCGAACGTCATTCTTCAGGACGACAATAGAGAAAGTGTATTCATGGTTCTGTTCCAGAACAAGCTTCTCGGTCTGTGAAGCCATCAGGGCATATTCTACAACCTTATATTCCTGATTACCCGTATCACCGTCCATGTCGAGAGTGACCTCCAGAGTCAACTGTCCGCTGTTCGGTACTGCAAGCATCTCTATCTCGTCCTCCCCTGACTTCAACATCTGAGCCGATTCCGTTATCTTCAATCCTGTTGCCTGATCATAGACTACACGGTCCTCAACTGAAGATGTTTCATACGACCACTCGCCACTCCCGGCATTGAAGACTGCAGAGACTGCAGAACCTTTAAGAACCACTTTCTGCAGAAGGACATTTGTCAACTTCTTGTCATCGTCCGCCGTTTCGTCCTGCTTAAGAACCTCGAACTTGAGTTTCGACAACGTATGGCGGAACTCCATCTGCAGAAGACCGGAAGATGAGTTCTTGTTCTTCAGATTGTCCGAATACATCAGGTCAGGAAATGAGTCGCCAGCCAGAGAAAGGGAAACCGCAGGAGCCGAACCTGCGTCTCCGGTAATCGGAACCTCGGAAGATGTACCATAGGTCAGTCCATAGAAATCAAGATTTTTGCCCACATCGTAACTTGCCTTCTTGCCATCTATCGAATAGTCGACCTTGCCGGAAGCACCGCCTGTTCCTTCGATATTGTAGAATTTAGTCCCATCCGAAGCCCAGCCCGTACCGCTCTGAACTGCAAACAGTCTGAAGTCTGTCCCTTCGACAAAAGTTTCGGCGGAATCGCCGGCCTTGGTGATGATACGCATCTTCGATGCAGAGAACTCGATCTGAGAACCGCCTGCACCCGGCAATACCGGCTCATCCAGCCCGCAGCCGCAAGCCAGAAGAACCACACCGATATATGCCAATAATCTCTTCATAGTCATCATTTTGCATTCACATCTCGCACACACCTCACCTGGTCTCCGAGAGTTCTGCAACTTGTAGCACCCACAGACACTCCTCGATATGCATTTCTCAAATATATAGTCCAGTTCCTTCCTTCACCGTCTGAATCGGAAATTCTCATAATACATCCATCTCCGAAATCATCTATAAATCCATATGAATCAAAGAATCCGCATAAAGGAAAGTCCATATACTCGACAGGAGTACTCCAATCAAACTTATGAAGATTCCATTGGCTTCCGTTCACTGCAAACACATCTTCGTCCGATGCATTGAACCTGGATACACGAACGTATAGTCTCTCCGCATCATCATCTTCTACGTTTGCCTTGATCTGCTCAAACATTACTCGATATGCCTTATCTGTCCCCTCGTATTTTATACCATATACTCTACCCAAGACCGCCGGAACCGGATCTGAATAAGCCACCTCAGGACTGACTGTCTTATCAACATCAAATTTGCCTGCAAGATATTTCCATGTATAGGAGTTGTCAAAAGGATTGCCACTTGTGGCACTATAATAAAAGTTAGTGGAGGTCGATGTGGCCGCTTTAAGAGAAGTACCCTTTGTATACGATGACTGCCACGTCATGCTTCCTGTATATTCCGGCATGAACCCATATAAGTCCTCCCTTGTCGGAAGACGCCATCCTTTAGGACATGGCTGATTCTCGACATCTGAAGACCAATAGGTATCATTACGGGAGTCCTCTTTGTAATAATATTTAGTAGTATTTGCATCGTTATTTACGTAATAATAACGGTTGGAAACCACATCTGTCTTCTGCACAGCCCAGGAATGGCTTGCTATCGCAAGACTCGGAGAAAGGCCCAATATAAAACGATAATCCTTACCGACATCGCCGGGATTCACAGCAATATCCTCGTATACCTTGAATTCGTACTGGAGGTCAAGAACATCCGAGACCTTCCGTCCTTCATCATCCAACGCATATACCAATCCATAGGGGAACTGGAATTTGACC
>JAFVHZ010000222.1 GCA_017474265.1 Bacteroidales bacterium
ATCATAATAAGATTACCAATTCAAGTATGTCGGAGACGGATCTCCGAATTCAGAATCGTCACTGTCATGTCCCCATCCGCTCATCTGCAGAATGGCCTGCTCGACCATAATTTCCAGAATCTCCATCTTTGGAGGCTCATAGGTCGCTATATTCTTATTTTCCCTTTTCATATTATGTTATTTTTTATTATTCCCCGTCATTGCCGGCTTGACCGGCAATCTCATACAAAAAAGCCTTTCTGACCGAATATCAGAAAAGCCAGTGAGGTATGACTTTAAAGATCGTCCAAGACGGAATCTTGCCCCCCCCGAATTAAATAAAACTGATTATCAGAGATTTTACGCATATTATATATAATCATATCTTTCATTTCCCCGATTAAGTCTTCACAAATATAACTTTTCAAAGCCACAAATACAAGACTCCGACACTATAAATATCATAAAATGAAACAAACAAATTCTTGCAGAAAACGGGGAATTGGGTTATATTTGCATTCCGTATGAAAACGGGATTTGACAACAAAAAGTATCTTAAGATACAGTCCGAACAGATCAAGAAGCGTATCGCTCAGTTCGGAGACAAACTTTACCTCGAATTCGGAGGAAAACTATTTGACGACAACCACGCAAGCCGCGTGCTGCCGGGATTCGAGCCCGACAGCAAACTTCAGATGCTCATGCAACTGAGGAACGAGGCTGAAATTCTGCTGGTAATCAGTGCACTTGACATAGAGAAGAACAAGGTCCGCGGCGACCTCGGCATCACATATGACGAGGACGTCCTCCGCCTCCGAGCCGAGTTCGAGAACATAGGTCTTTATGTAAGTTGCGTGGTGATCACACACTACAACGGCCAGTCCAGTGCAGACGCATACAGAAAGCGTCTCGAGCGTCTGGGAATCAAGGTATACTATCACTACACCATCGAAGGATATCCTAACAATGTGGCCCTCATCGACTCCGACGAGGGATTCGGCAAGAACGACTACGTCGAGACCACCCGCCCCCTCGTGGTGGTCACAGCCCCTGGTCCGGGAAGCGGAAAGATGGCCGTATGCCTGAGCCAGTTGTATCATGAGAACAAAAGAGGCATCAAGGCGGGATATGCCAAGTTCGAGACCTTCCCGGTATGGAACCTTCCGTTGAAGCATCCGGTCAACATCGCATATGAGGCTGCCACTGCAGACCTTAACGATGTGAACATGATAGACCCGTTCCATCTGGAAGCATACCAGACGATTGCAGCAAGTTACAACAGGGACATCGAAGTCTTCCCTGTCCTGAACGCCATCTTTGAAAGCATCTACGGAGAGAGTCCATACAAGTCCCCTACAGACATGGGAGTGAACATGATAGGATTCTGCATGAGCGACGAGGACGTTTGCTGCAATGCTGCAAGAGAGGAAATCATAAGACGTTATTATTCAGCACTATGCAACCTTGCTGAGAACGGCAATAACGAGCATGAGGTCAACAAGATCTCCCTGATCCTCAAGCAGGCGAAACTTACGACGGAGTACCGAAGGACTACTGTGGCAGCAAGAGAAAGGAAGGAACTCTCCGGAGTTGCGACCGCTGCCATCGAACTCAATGACGGCACCATCATCACTTCACGTACAAGTTCACTTCTGGGACCGTCTGCCGCCCTCATCGTCAACGCCACCAAGCACCTTGCAGGCATCCCTCACTCTGTGAAACTGATTCCGGAAGAGATGATCGCCCCTATCCAGAAGACCAAGGTGGAATACCTCCACGGACACAATCCCAGGCTTCACACTGACGAGGTACTCGTTGCCATATCGCTTCTGAGCAACAATAACGAGAACTGCCGCAAGGCACTTGACCAATTGCCTAAACTCGAAGGATGCCAGGTACACTCTACAGTGATGCTGAGCGAAGTTGACCGCAAGATATTCAAGAAACTGGGAGTAGGACTAACCTGCGACCCTGTCAAGAAAGTAGAATAACATGGCTGAAAGACAACCGCAGATACTGGATCTTGAACAGGTCATCAGGTCAAAGGCCGGCGACAAGGCAAGATATATTCCGAAGTTCGTCATCAGGTGGTTCAAGAACTTCATGCACCTTGACTTCATCAACGAATATCTGAAGGAAGGATACATGGGTGTGGAGTTCTGCGAGAATACTCTGAAATATCTAGGAGTCGAACTTGAGATTGCCGGCAAGGAAAACCTTCCGAAGGACGGAAGAAGATATACCTTTGTTTCCAACCATCCTCTCGGAGCCATCGATGGAGTCACATTGGGAGCCGTCATAGGACGGGAATACGACGGTAAGATAAAATACCTGATGAACGACCTTCTGATGAACCTCAAAGGCATGGCACCCCTCGGCATACCGATAAATAAACTGGGAGGCCAGGCCCGCAACCTGCCGAAGATGATAAACGAAGTATACGAGTCTGACAATCAAATGCTTATATTCCCCGCAGGTCTGTGTTCAAGAAAGATTGACGGAAAGATTCAGGACATCGAATGGGCGAAGTTCTTCATAAAGAAAAGCCGTGAGACAGGAAGGGATATCGTCCCTATACATTTTGAAGGAGAGAACTCCAAGAGATTCTACAGGATAGCATCCTGGCAGAAGAAACTCGGTCTGAAATTCAACTTTGCCATGATGCTCCTGCCTGACGAGATGTACAGAAGCAAGGGACGTCACTATAAAGTGACAATCGGGAAACCGATACCCATTGAAAGTCTCGACAGATCGAAATCAGATTTCGAATGGGCCCAGGAAATCAGAAAATGTGTATACGACCTATAATAAAACCTGAAATCTAAACCTATGGAACCGATTATAGCACCTGTCAGTGTCGACCTTCTGAAGGCCGAACTGACACCTATAAAGAAACTCCGAGACACCAACAAGGCCAAGAATGAGATATACATTGTAACTCATCATGATTCGCCCAATGTCATGAGGGAGATAGGCCGTCTCAGAGAAGAGGCGTTCCGTGACTCCGGCGGAGGAAGCGGACTGTCCATGGACATTGACGAGTTCGACACTATGGAAAACCCATACAGACAGTTGATAGTATGGGATCCAGAGGCGGAAAAGATCCTGGGAGGCTACAGATTCATACATGGCAAAGACATCAGACTGGATGAGAAGGGTCAGCCCCTGCTCGCCACGTCACATATGTTCCATTTCTCTGAAACATTCATCAAGGAATATCTTCCCTTCACAGTAGAACTGGGACGCAGTTTCGTGGCACCGGAATACCAGAGTTCAAAGGCAGGAGCAAAAGCCTTGTTTGCTCTGGACAATCTCTGGGATGGATTGGGAGCACTGGCCATACAGATTCCTAACATAAAGTATTATTTCGGGAAAATGACCATGTACCCGGAATACAACCGTCAGGCCCGTGACCTTATCCATCATTTCCTCTTCAAGCATTTCGAAGACAGGGAAAGACTTGTATATCCTACAGAACCTCTTGTCATAGAGACAGATAAGTCATATATGGATAGCATCCTGACAGAACAGGAATTCAAGAATGACTACAAATGCCTTAACAAGGAAGTCCGTCGTCTTGGAGAGAACATTCCACCTCTTGTAAATGCATATATGAGCCTCTCCCCTACCATGAAGGTCTTCGGTGGCGGCATCAACCATGAATTCAGTGAGGCAGAGGAAACAGGCATCCTGATCAACTTCGATGAAATTTACGAGACAAAGGTTGCACGCCATGTCGATTCTTTCATAGATGAGAAGATGACAAGACTCAGAAAGAGATTCCCTCTTTTCGTTGCTAACATGACTATGGATCTGAAGATGATGATCACAATGAAAAGAGAACAGGTACAGGCAAAGATATCTGAAGGAATCCTGAAGCGAAAAAGCAGAAAGACTGCAAAGAAGAACAATAAAAACCACAAATAAGATAGGGCCCGTCCGGGCCCTATTCTCATTTCCTGGATTCTATCCTCTTGCGCAAGCCGTCAGATAACGGGAGTTTGTTGTCGACGTCCGAGCGGTCCAGCCACTCTTCTGCAAGATCATAGTCTCCGAGCATGTAGCATGCGACAGAGATATTGTATTCCGCACAGGAGCGTCTGAGAAGATCGTTGGTATCTAGAAGTCCGATCCATATGTCCATGGCTTCCTTCCAATAATACTGCTCGGCATAATCTACAGCCTTATACCATTGTGAACCGTCAAAATAAACGATGGAATACTGCTCGTGCTTCCACTGTGACTTGAAAGAACCTGCAAGCATCTGTCCCGCTTCGAAACCCACATCAGGAAGAGTGGAGAGAGCGCTGGCAAGAAGTGTTTCACGCGACTGCTTTCCATCCGAATAGGCATGCGGAGCAGCAACGCTGCTGCCGGCAAATGTATATACCCTCTCATCCTTGTTCATGCCGTCAAAACAATACATGGACACCTTGAACGGAAGGTTTCCTACTGTGATGTATGATGAATCGGCAGAGGTCGGAGAGGCAACACTGGAGATACCTCCAAGAGTCATCTTGCCTAAGGAAAGAGTATCAAGAAGAAAGACCACATCAGATCCTGTGTCGATAAGAAGATTCATAAGGGAGTCCTTCGAAGAATATCGGGCTCCATCCGAATCGTTCATTCTGAATATCCCCACACTGCCTTCACCTGTAGCATAATCCTGTTCAAGTGCATAGGCAAAGCCATCAGCCATACCTTCCGCAAAAGAAGACGCCATCTGATTGTCGTTCTCAAGATATACAACCGACACCACCTTTCCGTCAAGATTGATTCCTGACTTGGAAGGATGTCTCATCTCGACATGGATCGTATGTCTGCTCGGACCGCAAGAAACGGCAACAAGCGCCACAGACAAAGCAATAAGGAATTTCTTCATATTCTAAAACTCAATTGGTTCTGCAATCAGGTCATACTCATCCGCACCTGTTATACGGACTTTCATGAAATCTCCTATAAGTGAATAAGGATCGACATCTCCCATCACTGCCACGTCATGCCTGACAAGAATCTCGCCATCGACCTCAGGACTCTCGAATTCGCTTCTGCAGACGAAGATCCCGTCGGAGAAATCATCGACAATGACTTCAACTTCAGTGCCTACGCGTGACTGATTATACTGAAGGGATATCCCGCTCTGAAGGCTCATCAGTTCGTCAAGACGCTCCTGCTTGACACGTGAGGATATGCTGTCCTTGAAGTTCTCTGCGCCATATGTGCCTTCCTCTTCCGAATATTTGAAGGCTCCAAGACGCTCGAAACGAGCTTCCTCAACGAAGTCAAGGAGTTCCTTGAAATCCCGCTTTCCTTCTCCCGGATGACCTACTATCATGGTAGTACGAAGGACTACTCCAGGCACTTTCTCGCGCATCTTCCCGATGAGTTCGCGTGTCCATGCACCACTGACATTCCTGTGCATGTTGTCCAGAACCTTGTCAGAAATATGCTGCAGAGGAATGTCCATGTAGCGGCAGACCTTCGGATTGTTCGCCATCTGGTCAAGAACATCCTCCGGGAAGGCTGCCGGATATGAGTAATGTATCCTGATCCATTCGATTCCGTCCACTTCCGAAAGTTTCTGAAGAAGTTCCGCCAATGCTCTGCGGCGATACAGGTCCAGACCGTAGTATGTGGTATCCTGGGCAATGATGATAAGTTCCCTTACTCCCTTGGCTGCCAGGAGCGTAGCCTCTTCAACCAGTTCTTCCATCGGCACCGACTTATGTGCGCCGCGTATGAAAGGTATAGCACAATAAGAACACCTTCTGTCACATCCTTCTGAAATCTTCAGGTAGGCATAATGTGACGGAGTGGTCAGAAGTCTGTCTGTATTCCTGCCTGCATCAGGCTCCACGCCAAGAGCACGGATGACAGGATTCAGATCTCTGGCACCGAACCATCCGTCCACCTCCGGGATAAGTGCAGGAAGTTCATCAGCATATCTCTGGGAAAGGCATCCGAACACGATGACGGACGAGGCATCTCCACGGTTCTTCTTCTCGACTGCCTCGAGAACAGCCTGCACTGACTCCTCCTTGGCATCGCCTATGAAGCCGCAGGTGTTGAGAAGGATGACATCAACGGGAATATCCTCTCCCTCAGGCACAATCTCATAATGATCCGCCGGTCAAAGCGGCCGGGACGCAGGAGCGCTTTATCCAGGATCTCTGGGCGGTTGGTGGCGGCAAGGCACACGATGCCCTTGGAGGAATCAAAGCCGTCGATCTCACCCAACAGCTGATTGAGGGTCTGTTC
>JAFVHZ010000223.1 GCA_017474265.1 Bacteroidales bacterium
CATGTCATTGAGATTGATGGTTATGTTTTTATTTTGCACTTCAAATATAACAAAACTCTATGACATATACAATGACTATTCCTTTGATTGTCAAAAGAATAGCCATCTTTTTACTGTGTTTTCAGGGGGGTGGTAGGGATTGCGGAGGCGTGTCCACCCGCGGACACGGGCAGCGGGAGGGGCCCGACGGAGACAAGTGGTCGAAGACCACGCAGGAAACGTTGGGAGGGTCCGGAGTGAGCGAAGCGAACGGAGTCCTCCGCAATCCCTACCATCCTCCCGGTTAAATATATAAATGAAAAAGAGTGACTAATCAGTCATAAGACTTTTTAGTCACCCTCCTCTTTATAATCAGAATGAAGTATTACTCCATAAGTTTCTTGTACTTGAACCTCTTAGGCTCCTCATTGCCCAGACGGCGCTTCTTGTTCTCCTCATACTCTGAATATGTTCCCTCAAAGAAATACACCTGCGAATCGCCCTCGAAGGCAAGGATATGAGTGGCAATACGGTCAAGGAACCAACGGTCGTGGGAAATCACAACTGCACAACCCGCGAAATTCTCAAGACCCTCCTCAAGAGCACGGATAGTGTTCACATCCACATCATTGGTAGGCTCGTCAAGAAGAAGTACGTTTCCTTCATCCTTGAGGGTCAGGGCAAGATGCAGACGGTTCCTCTCACCGCCTGAAAGAATGCCGCAGAGTTTCTCCTGATCCGCACCAGAGAAATTGAAACGCGACACATATGCCCTCGCATTGACCTCCCTCTTTCCGAGTTTCACGAACTCCGAGTTCTCTGCAATGGTCTCATAGACGGTCTTGTCCGGATCTATGCTTCTGTGCTGCTGGTCGACATATGCCAGTTTGACGGTCTCACCGATGGTGATCTCACCGGTATCAGGAGTGTCAAGTCCCATGATAAGGCGGAAAAGAGTGGTCTTACCCGCTCCGTTAGGACCGATCACACCGACGATACCCGCAGGCGGAAGGACGAAATTAAGATTCTCATAAAGGAGTTTGTCACCGTAAGCCTTGGATACGTTCTTGAACTCGATCACCTTGTTGCCGAGACGAGGGCCGTTCGGGATGTAGATCTCAAGATTGGCCTCCTTCTCACGTCCGTCATCTGCAGCAAGTTTCTCATACGCACCCAGACGGGCCTTAGACTTGGCATGACGGGCCTTAGGAGCCATACGTACCCACTCGAGTTCCCTCTCCAGAGCCTTCCTGCGCTTGCTCTCCTGCTTCTCCTCCTGAGCAAGACGGGTGCTCTTCTGATCGAGCCAAGACGAATAGTTGCCCTTCCATGGGATACCCTCTCCCCTGTCGAGTTCGAGAATCCATCCTGCCACATTGTCCAGGAAGTAACGGTCGTGAGTCACAGCAATGACAGTTCCCTTATACTGCTGGAGATGTGCCTCAAGCCACTGGATGCTCTCCGTATCAAGGTGGTTGGTAGGCTCGTCAAGAAGGAGCACGTCAGGCTGCCTCAGGAGCAGACGGCAAAGAGCCACACGACGGCGCTCACCGCCACTTAGAGTCGACACCTTTGCATCTGACGGAGGGCACTGAAGAGCATCCATAGCCCTCTCAAGTTTGGAATCGATCTCCCAGCCGCCGCAGTTCTCGATCTTCTCGGTAAGTTCTCCCTGACGCTCGATGAGGGCAGCCATCTCGTCATCAGACATCGGTTCGCAGAACTTCATGTTCACCTCTTCATATTCCTTGAGGATGTCCATCACCTCCTGCACACCTTCCTGGACTACTTCGATCACCGTCTTGTCCGGATCCATCTGAGGCTCCTGCTCAAGATATCCTACAGAATAGCCCGGAGCCCATACGACCTCGCCCTGATAGCCGGTCTCGATTCCTGCTATTATCTTCATGAGAGTAGACTTTCCGGAGCCGTTGAGACCTACGATACCGATCTTTGCTCCATAGAAGAATGACAGGTAGATATCCTTGAGGATAACCCTATTGTTGTGAGGCAGGATCTTCCCCACCCCGTTCATCGAAAAAATAATCTTCTCGTCAGCCATATATGCACTGTTTAATTGTCAATAAATCAAATTTGTGCAAAGATAATCTAATTTTTCGTCTTTACGATTCTGGTCTTCTCCTTCCTGCACCATTCGCTAGGAGTTTCGTTCATGAAAAGCCTGAAAGCCGAGGTAAATGACACGACAGAATTGAATCCGCTGAGATTCGCCAGTTCCGCAACCTTCAGAGACGGATTGCAGCGGAATACATCCATGGAATGAATCACACGGTGATAATTCACAAACTGACGGAAATTGCGTCCAGTAAAATGGCATATGGCCCTGGATATATAGACTTTGTTGGAATACACCACCCTCACCACATCATTTATGGTCAGTTCGCTGTCCAGAAAAGGCTTATGCATCTCAAAGTAGAGGACGATCCGCTCATATACTTCCTTGTACATATCATCAACCTTTGCATTGCTGCCGGCCACTTCCCCGTGAGATATCTTCATCGATTCAACTATCACTCTTTCATGCTTCTGAAGCAGTACAAAAGCAGAATCAAACACAACCCTGAGACTCGAGGCGACAAGTTCTCCGGCAATAAGTACAACTACGATACTCACCGACAGCATGGATGACCCTGTCATGCGATATAGGAAAACAGAAATCAGGAGCACGATCATAGGCATAAGAACATACACTGCATCGACACAAAGATTGACGAATGCCCATACCGTCCCGGACTTGAGCAGAGCCTTTATCTCATATATCCTTCTCCACACAAGAAAAATAAACAGCATGCCGGTCAACAGGAATGTTCCTGCAGCAATCGTAATGAACCCCATCTCTCCTATCAATGGCAGAACTCCTATTGAACACAATACATAATAAAGAGAAAGGCACAGTTCAATGGACAAGATAAGTCTTCTGATCATGGACGTGCGTGAATCCTTGAGCTGGATTGAAAAATTCAGGAAGAGGACTGAAAGCAGCACAATCGAAAGATCCGCTGCAAACCTGACGACAACATCGCCTCCAAGAGCAATATCGGCAATAAACAGAATGATTCCGGCAACAAGCATTTTTGGAAGATGTCGGGACCTTGCTGACGTCATGGCATCGTATCTGACATTACGTACAGTCTGCACAATGACGAGTGCAGAGATGGAAACGACAATTGCAATAAAAATCAGGTTCATAGATATAAAAATTAGGTTAAACAAAAATAAGAAAAGCCACCTTCCCGGACTTAATCAGGAAGGTGGCATTCGTCACATTTTTCTTTTTTTTATTACTTTTTCCGTTTTTTAGTCTGATTCTGTCATTTTAGAAACATTCTGTCACTTTTTTGTCTTGACCTTTATGGCATCAAAACCCTGGCCATAGACGCCCATTACATTAGAAACGGAAAGGAAGGCATCCGGGTCGATCGACTTCACATACCTTAACAACAGATTCAGATCATCCTTTCTGGTAACAACCATTATGACCTGTCTGTCCTCTTTGGAATACCATCCCTTGGCAGGAAGCACTGTAACTCCTCGTTTCATATCGAATGCTATCGCATCTGCCATAGCCTCCACATTCTTTGTGAAGATGAAGGCCTGTACCGACTGCTTGGAACCGGACAGATACAGATCGATCGCATAGCCGCAGACCGTCACCTGTACAAGACCATATACCACTACAGCCAACTTTTCCGTGAACGGCAGAAGGTCTCCGGATTCAGTATATGAAGGGAACAGAAGAGACGAAAGGATGATTCCGACATCGATGATAAGGATGACCCTTCCCGGTGACGAAGGATAGAACTTGCACCACACCAAAGCGACAATGTCCGTTCCGCCGGTACTTCCTCCCTGAGAAATGGAGAGACCGATACCGAAACCTGCAATGATACCGCCAAGGAATGTACAGATCAACTTACCGTTCGACAAAGCGAACTCATGGATAAAGTCAACAGGAATGAGTTTCGGCATAAGGCCCAACATGAACGACGTCATGACAATGGCATATATGGTCTTCCCTCCGAAACCGGTTCCCAATATCTTGGTTCCTATCAGCAGCAGGAGTACATTCAGCACAAAATAGGTTATTCCCATCGGAAGTCCTGTAGCATAATACAGAATCGAAGCGAAACCAGACACGCCTCCTCCGATGAGGTTGTTCGGAAGAAGGAAGATCGTCCATCCCAAGGCATATGAAACAACGCCGAAGGTGACCAGAGCGTACTCCTTGATAACAGTTGCAGCAGATGTCTTCAAAGTCTTTGTCATTGCTTAACCTCCTCTATTTCATTATTCTTCTTGATCTTGATTCCCGTCTTGACTTCCTCAAAGCCTTCTCCATATACACTCATGGCAGTCGATACGGAGATAAATGCCTTACGGTCGATTCTCTTGATTTCATTCACGACCTCATTCATCTGATACTTGCGTACAAGGATAAGAAGCACCTTGCTTTCCTTCTGTGTATACCAGCCGACAGACTGAAGAGCAGTCACACCTCTGTGGATGTCGTGTATGATATGGTCTGCAATCTCCTGATATTTTGACGAAAACACAAGTATCTGCACAGATGACTTGTTACCAAGGAGCACGAAGTCCACGCCAAAGGAGAAGCCCAGCATGATGACATAAGCATATATCATGTCCACAAGCCCCTTGTCAGGCACAATGAGAAGACATGCTATAATGAACACATCAGTCACAAGATACACGCGTCCAGGAGAGACAGGCCAGTACTTGTTCACTATCATCGCAATGATGTCCGTACCTCCGGCGCTTCCGCCACGCATCAGGACAAGACCCAGTCCGACCGACTCCATGGCTGCGCCTACCAGTGCAACCATAAGTTTCTCATCCATCATGACCACAAGTTGCGGAAATTTCGGAAGGACCTCAAAGAACAGAGAGGTCATGGCTATCATATATATGGTCTTGAATCCGAATCCTTTTCCTAAGGAAAAGAAAGCCAGGATCAGAAGCACGACGTTTATCACAGGATACGACCAACCGATAGGTATGCCGGTCGCAAACTGGATGATCGTACATAATCCGGTAAGTCCTCCACTGGAAAGTCCGTTCGGAATGATGAACGATGTCCATGCCAGACAGAAAATCAAGCCTCCCAAAGTCATCAGGAAATAATCCCATATGACAGATAAAATCTTTGTTGTCTTCATATGAAAGAGCATTATTTCACTACAATATTGACAATCTTGCCAGGAACGACAATTACCTTCATGATATTGCCTCCAGCCACATATCTTGAAGTCTGCTCCAGGCCTCGTACATAGGCATCAACTTCCTCACGCGGCATGTCAAGCGGAAGATCCACTGTGAAACGGGTCTTTCCGTTGAATGATACCGCATAGGTGCAGGTATTTTCGATGGTGTATGCTTCGACATATTCAGGGAAAGCCGCATATGAGATACTTTCAGCATGGCCGAGAGCCTCCCAGAGTTCCTCCGAGATATGAGGAGCAAAAGGAGACAGGAGGACGATCAGAGGTTCGAGTATCTCCCTCTTGTTGCATTTGAGGTCATAGAGTTCATTGACAGCGATCATGAATGCGCTGACCGCGGTATTGTAAGAGAACGCCTCTATATCCGTACGGACTTTACCTATCAGCTTGTGCAGGGACTTGAGTTCTTCCGCAGTAGCCTTTTCATCTGTAACGATGAAGCCGTCACGGTCATAGAACATCCTCCACACCCTCTTGAGGAAACGGTTCACACCGTCTATTCCCTTGGTATCCCATGGCTTTGACTGCTCGAGAGGACCGAGGAACATCTCATACAACCTGAGGGTATCCGCACCATAGGTATCGCAGATCATGTCAGGATTCACGACATTGAACATGGACTTGGACACCTTCTCGATGGCCCAGCCGCAGATGTATTCACCATTCTCAAGGATGAATTCGGCATTTGCAAAATCCGGCATCCATGCCTTGAACGCCTCAAGGTCGAGACGGTCATTGCGCACGATGTTGACATCGACATGAATCTCAGTCGTATCATACTGATCCTTAAGGCCACAGGATACGAAAGTATTGGTATTCTTGATACGGTATACAAAGTTCGAGCGTCCCTGAATCATTCCCTGGTTGATCAGTTTTCTGAACGGTTCCTTCTCACATACATATCCGAGGTCATACAGGAACTTGTTCCAGAAGCGCGAATAGATAAGATGACCTGTCGCATGCTCGGTTCCTCCGATATAAAGGTCGACATCGCGCCAGTACTCATCTGCCTCACGGCTCACCAGTGCTTCTGAATTGTGAGGATCCATATAACGCAGATAATATGCGCTGCTGCCGGCAAATCCAGGCATGGTGCTCTTTTCGATAGGATATCCGTCAATTGTCCAGCCCGAAGCACGTCCGAGAGGTGGCTCACCCGTCTCTGTAGGAAGGAACTTGTCCACCTCAGGGAGTTCGAGCGGAAGGTTCTCAAACGGCATCGGGGTCGCGATTCCGTCCTTGAAATACATAGGGAACGGCTCACCCCAATATCTCTGACGCGAGAAGATGGCATCGCGGAGGCGATAGTTCACCTTTCTGTGTCCGATTCCGTGCTGCTCCACATAGTCAATTGCTGCAGGGATAGCCTCCTTGACAGTAAGCCCGTTCAGGAAGCCTGAGTTGCACATCACTCCTTCCTTAGCGTCAAAACTTGATTCGCTCACATCACAGCCTTCGATCAG
>JAFVHZ010000224.1 GCA_017474265.1 Bacteroidales bacterium
GAGTTCGTTGCCGAGGCGCTGATCTGCTGGTCTATGGAAAACTCGGATTTCGAGACCGTCTATCCTTTACTTGAAAAAATAATAAAAACATAAAATAAACCAAAGGAGAATCAAAAAATGAGCAGCTTCTCTTTGCTTTCGGCATAACATCAAATCATTATATCTTTCCATATCGAAAGATGAACTGCAAAGTTAATGCTTTTTGCATTCCCACCAAAACTGTTCCTGTGGATTTCCACACACCATCCCGAAAACAGCACTAGAACCGTGTAGCACAACAACCTATAACTCAGTAACTTAAGTCATTGTCCCGCAGGAGTTGGACGGCAGGACAACAAAGTAACTTGCTATAAGCCAGCACATTGCACTACACGGTCTTTGTATTTAAACAAAAACATCTATCTTTGTAATATCAACGCACAGTCTCAGAACATGGCAAAGAAACCATTCACCCCTATACCTCCTATGGCAGAACTGCCTCCTGCAGAAGAAATTGACGTCAAGGATATTCTTGACAGATATCTCGCAGGAGAAATAGACCTGATTTGTGTCCTCGGGCCCACTGCCTCAGGAAAGACCCGGTATGCTGTCCGTCTCGCCCGCCAGATCAACACCCTCCTGGCAGAAAGGCGTCAAAACAGCAAGTCCTCCGACCGTCCGGTTGAGGAAAGCGTGCTACCCCCCTGGCCGCAGGGGGAGGGGTTCTTTCCTCAACCGGATGGTCGGAGGACAGCAGGAGCGGAGATCATCTCTGCAGACTCCCGCCAGGTCTACCGTGGAATGGATATAGGCACGGGCAAGGATCTGTCTGAATATGAAGAGATTCCATATCACCTCATGGACATCGTAGACGCCGGCGCCAAATACAACATCTTTGAATATCAGAGAGACTTCGAAAAGGCATACAGAGACATCGTCGACCGCGGGGGGATCCCTATCCTATGCGGCGGAAGCGGACTCTACATCGAAGCCGCCACATGCGGATACTCCCTGCCCGAGGTACCGCCTGACCCGCAACTCCGTGCCGAACTCGAAAAGGAAACCGACGAAGAACTCATAAACAGGCTCGGAGCACTCAAACCACTGCACAACACCACGGACTACGACACCCGCAAACGCCTCATCCGCGCCCTGGAGATCGCCATCTACGAATCCGAACACCCGGTCGAGCGCACAGGTTTCCTTCCGAAGAACACATATTACATAGGCACACTTGTCAACAGGGACGAGCGTAACGCCCGCATAGACCGCCGTCTGGATGCCCGCCTTGAAGAAGGGATGGTGGAAGAGATCCGCGGACTGATAGACGGAACACATCCGGCTCTTGCACCGGAACACAAGCCAATACCTGCAGAAGACCTTATATACTACGGACTCGAATACAAATTCGTCACCCTATATGTCACGGGGCAACTGACATACGAAGAAATGCGCACAGGGCTCGCCACGGCCATCCATCAGTTCGCCAAAAGGCAGATGACATGGTTCCGCGGAATGGAACGTAAAGGCATCACCATCCACTGGACGAACGTCTAGTCCAAACCGGAGCCCGGTATATTCAAAAACCGTGGCCGCCCGTGGCCATCGTGAACGGGAGGGGCCCGCTCCGAAGGAGTGGGAGGGATTCAGTTTTTGAATATACCGGACTCCGGTTTGGATGGCAGTTATTGACCGGGATAGAATTTCGACGCGACAGGAAGTCCGGATGGAATCACGAAATGATGATTCTCATCCTTCCATCTGTCCTCGTCCCATTCCGGCGACAGATAATCACCTTCATGGTCTGCAACAAAAGAAAGATATGTGATAGGGAATCCCTGGGCAAGATACTGGGACTCATAGAAGGTCTGCACCTCGAACAAAGCGTCAACCGCGTCACGGCCACACAATGAAGAAAGCCCGCTCTCATAAAGACGCTCACGGTCAGCACCATAGATATCGACAGCAGACGCAAGGATCTCCAGGCCGTTCTGCTCCGCCATGGCACGGGAATACTCATGGAGATAACGGCTGTCTGTCTTGAGATGCACGATACCTCCGGACTTAAGGAAATTGCGGTACCTGTTCATGAACAGAGGCGCTGTAAGACGCTTCTTCTCTCGTCCTATCTGAGGGTCCGCGAATGTGATCCATATCTCCGCAACCTCACCGGGAGCGAACAGAGACTCGATGAATTCGATACGCGTGCGCAGAAAGGCCACATTGCCAAGCCCATGTTCTTCAGCATATTTGGCACCCTTCCACAGACGGGCGCCCTTGATGTCCACACCTATATAATTGCATGAAGGATTGCGTTCGGCAAGATCGATGGTATAATCACCCTTGCCGCAGCCCAATTCAAGAACTATCGGCTTGTCATTGCCGAAGAAATCACTTCCCCACTTTCCCTTCAGAGGATGGTCGCAGTCCAGGACCTCCGAAGTCGCCGGCTGGATCATACATCTGAAAGTCTCGTTCTCCCTGAATTTTCTGAGTTTATCCTTTCCCATATCACTTGTCCGATTTCGGCGGGCGCGGACCACGGTTGCGTCCGCCCTTGCTGTTTCCACCACGAGACTTCTTCTTTTTCTTGCGCTTGCGGGCCTCATCGAAACGAGTGATGCTGTCATCTCCCACCGCAGTAACGAACTCCGGCGCTGCAGGAACCTCATCACTCTTCAGCGAAGCAGGCTTCTCGCCATTACGGTTCATCTTGATGATGTCCCAGACATCTTCCGCATAGAGAGGATAGAGGTTGGACAGAGAATGAGGATCATACGAGAAATACATGATCTCACGAAGGATATCGGTCTTCATCAGATATGCAAGTCCGTCTTCGAACTCCAAAGGATTGTGAACCTTAGGAATACGTGACTGGGCATCCATATAGGCGGCAGTCTCGTAATTGAGGCAGCACTTGAGTTTACCACACTGGCCGGCAAGTTTCTGAGGGTTCAGGGAAAGATCCTGACACCTTGCGGCAGAAGTGGTGATGGACTGGAAACTTGAGATATAGTTCGAACAGCAGAGTTCACGGCCACAGACTCCAAGGCCTCCGATAAGGCCTGCCTCCTGACGCGCTCCGATCTGCTTCATCTCTATCCTGATACGGAACTCCTCGGCAAAGACCTTGATCAACTGACGGAAGTCCACACGGCCGTCTGCGATATAATAGAAAATCGCTTTGGTGCCGTCGCCCTGGAACTCCACATCACCGATCTTCATGTCAAGACCCAGTTCCGCAGCAATCTGACGGGAACGGATCATGGTCTCATGCTCGCGTGCAATCGCCTCCTGCCATTTCTCGATATCGAAAAGTTTCGCCTTACGGTATATCTTCTTGAACTCGAATGTCTCGGGATTGATCCTCTTGCACTTCATCTGACGCGCAACGATAGGACCTTCCAGAGTAACGATACCCAGATCGTGTCCGTTGGCAGCCTCAACGATGACCATGTCACCGGTCTTGATGCTCTGCCCCGAACCGTTCCTGAAGATCGCTTTGCGGGTATTCTTGAAACGTACTTCAAAAAACTCCTTATATTGCTCCTGATTCACGCCTGCAAGCCAGTCATAGACCTCAAGTTTGCAGCATCCCTGACGATACGTGCAGTCGAGTTCGCCGCTTTCGGCACGCTCCACCACACATCCGCGTGAACAGTCATATTTCTTGGATTCCATCATATATCTAGACACTTAAATACATACGATTGACCAGATCACAGAAAAGGATCTTCGAATTGACATTCCTGTCAATCATCGACACCACTTTCTCGATATTGCTGACCGACTTTGTGCAAAAAGCATCGCTGCATTTTGAAGCGACCCTCCCATAAAACTCCTGCTCCTGAGGCAGTATGCCTGCTATATTATGCAGATTCTGCCTGGTCATGAATATCTTTCTGATACAATCAGTTGCAAAGGTACAAAATTCCTTCTGTTTTTCGCGCGAATCAAGGGAGGACATCATCTCGCCACACTCCAACGCAGCGGCAAGATTGCGCGAAACCACAGCGTTCATCAGATCCGAAAAAAGATCCATGTAACGGTTATAATCCTCCTGATCGCCGATCATGCTCATGGCATTGCCGACACTTCCGCCGGAAAGGACTGCCTTGGCCTCGGCCTCCTTTGGCGATATGGCAAGTTTCTCCACCAGAGTCCCTACCACCTCCTCCCTGCTCATAGGCAGGACACGGACGCTCTGGCAACGCGAGAAAATAGTCTGAAGCACCTTTTCGGGTGCATGGGTAACGAAGAGGAAGAGGGTCTTTTCAGGTGGTTCCTCGACCATCTTCAAAAGTCTGTTGGCCGTCTCCTGATTCATCTTCTCCGGAAGGTAGAAGATCACGGCCTTATAGCCGTCCGCCACCGAAGTCAGTGAGAGTTTGGTTATTATGGACTTCGCCTCAGCGACAGCAATAAGTCCGCTCCTGCTCTCTATGCCTAATGCCTTCTGCAGATCCGACTCCAGGAAATACGGATTGGCGAGAGCGAGTTCCCTCCAATGGGCCATATATGACTCCGATGTCGGCTTGTCATCCGAAGTCTTCGGTCCCTTGTTGACAGGGAACACGAAATGCACATCAGGATGGATGAGTTTCGACATCTGACGGCAGGAAGGGCATTCACCGCACGAGTCCCCGCCGGACGGATTCGCACAGTTCAGATACTGCACATAGGCCAGAGCCAGCGCCAAGGCACCGCAGCCGTCGTTTTCGTAGAACAGCATGGCATGAGCCACCCTGCCGCTGTCGGCCATGGACGACAGCGCCTGCACCACCTTACGGTTTCCTATGATGTCTGCAAATCTCATCAAAGAGCCCTTTGTGCCGTATAATATGCCAATTCCACAAGATATTTCCTGGCCTCACTGTCCGGAAGCACATCCAGCGCCCGGATGGCAGACTCCACATATCCTTTAAGTCGTGCCACAGCATACTCAAGACCACCGTTCTCCCTGACAAAGGACACTATATCATCGCGATAATCCGGATTGTCCGCTATCTTCCTTATCATGTCCCGCACTTCCTCAGTCCTTTCGCCCGAAACACCAGCCAATGCACCAAGAAGCGGCATGGTGATCTTCTGTTCGAGGATATCGGCACCCAACGGCTTTCCTACCGCCTCGGTTCCCGAATAATCAAGGATGTCATCCTGGATCTGAAATGCAAGGCCCAATGCAACGGCATATTCTCGAGCGGCACGGACATATTCCTCCGAAGCATCCACGGAAATCGCCGCAGACACACATGCAGCCTCAAACAGAGACGCCGTCTTATTGTATATTATCTTGAGATAATCCTCTTCCGAAGTGTCACCTGACTGCGCTTTCTGCAGTTGGAGCATCTCCCCTTCCGCAAGGTCGCTCAGAGTCTTGGCAAAGATCTTCATGACTCCGGAACTCCCGGCATTTTCCACATTCAGGATAAGTTCCATGGCCTTCACAAGCCAATAATCACCTACAAGGACCGACACAGACGGCCCCATCAACGACATTATCGTCGGCTTTCCCCTTCTCTGCTCACTTCCGTCAGCAACATCATCATGCAGAAGAGTGGCATTATGCAGCAGGTCAGCGGCAGCGGCATAACTTACCGTCGCATCATTCACTCCTGCAGGTGAACAGGCACGCGCCATGAGCAGGGTAAGTATCGGCCTCATCTGCTTCCCCGAATGGGAAAGTATGGACTCGTTCGTCGAGTTCAGAAGCGCAATGTCGCTCTCAAGCGTACTGGAAATACGCTCTTTAGTAAGAAGCCATGCCTCTCCGAGAAAATCCTGAATAGCCTTGATATCCATATATCATCTCTTCTGCAGCATCTCGAGAAGATCCTCGGGAGTATCTGCAAAATTTATCTTGTCCATTGTAGTCTGAGCAAGCATGCCTGTCCTGACATAATGCTCCAGAAGAGCCCTTAAAGGCTCATAAAATCCCTCGTAATTAAGGAGATACACTCCTCCATCATATTGCTTCAGATGCAGAAGTGCAAAGCACTCGATGACCTCGTCCAGAGTGCCGATTCCTCCAGGAAGAGCCACCACGGCGCATGTATCCTTACGGAGCAGGGTCTTTCGCTCCGCCATCGTCTCGGTCCAGATGACCTCTGTAAGTTCCGGATAGACGTACTGAGCCATAAAACGCGGAATGACACCCAGATGATACCCTCCACACACCTTCAGTTCGTCTGATATCTCACCCATCGTGCCCTTTATAGTACCGCCTGAGACGATGCCGTATCCACACAACGAAGCCGCCCTGACGAATTCGCGGGCGACTTTGTTGTATTTAGGGTCAATATTTGAACTGGCAGAGCAGAAAACCGCAATCTTCTTCATCCGCAGAATGTTTTAGAAGAAGAATGCAAGGTGGAATGAAATGCCACCATAAGTCTGATTTTCCGGATTGAGGCTTCCCAGGTCGATTTCGGTAAAGTCCTTGAGACTTCCGAGGACACCGAAATTCCAGTTATAGCGTACGATAGCCTGAAATTTCCAGATATTGAGACCGGCTCCGACACCGAGTCCGTATTCAAATCCGTTGCCTCCCTTGATGTCTTTTAAAAGATCTCCTTCGACCTTGTTGAACAGAGAATATCCCACATATGGAGTAAAATCAACGAATGGTCTTGCAACAAGCAGGTCCGGTCCCCACTGCAGAGACACCGGAAGATTGATCGATCCGACAGTCTGAGTGGTTTCTGTAAGTTTTTCAACCAAGGCACCTGTCTGTGAGTACACGAGAGCCGGCTGGATAGAGAAGCCCAGAGGAAGGTTGAATGCATATGTAATACCAGCATTCCATCCTGCCTGCGCGTCCATCTTCACATCCTTGATCTTTGCAGAATTGAAATTCATTCCACCTGTGATACCGAAGCCCTTTGCAGAAGCAGATGCAGAGAAAGCCATCATGGCAATCGCTGCAAGAATAAATATCTTTTTCATAAGTATGTGTGATTAGATCAATGAATCAAGTTTCGCTGCAAGATCAGCCTTGGAGATAACACCGACATGTCTGTCAACAAGTTCTCCGTTCTTGAAGAAAAGAAGAGTAGGGATGCTTCTGATGTTGTAGTTCATCGGAGCATCATCGCATTCGTCGACATTGCACTTGCCAACTACTGCCTTACCCTCATATTCTGCAGCAATCTCTTCCACTACCGGAGCGATGGCCTTGCACGGACCGCACCATGTAGCCCAAAAATCCACAAGCACAGGCTTGTCTGTATTCAATGTCTCAGCGAAATTCGCATCTGTAATAACTAGTGCCATAATAAATATTGTTTTAATGTTTCCTTAAAGATTCTCACGTCGTCCGTCGGACTGCTCAGGATGACATACAAGAATTCCAATCGCAAATATAAAGATTTACGACTGGAATTACAATATCAATACCTTAGGTTTTAAGGACTAATAATATTTTTCTACATTCCAAGCGAATGCGCGGAGTCCGAGATCAGGGGTCTCTTCGTCCATTGCACGGAGACGGGCGAGTATGTCATCCACCCTCTCGTCAGGAACGAATGTCAGAATGGCATTGTTCATTGTAGGCCAGGCGTGGTTGCCAAGATGCGGTTCTCCGGTGGAAGTTCCGCGTCCTGCGATATCCTGCCACATGGTGAAGCCTCTGCAGCCAAGTTCCTCGAGAACATCGGCAATCTCCATGTTGTAAGCCTGGTCGTATGCTATAAATATTGATTTCATATTTTTCTGCTTTATTCCTGGTTACTATGCGTTTGCGAGTTTCTTTGCGGCCTTTCGGGCAGCGCGGCGCTCCTGCCATGATGCCATGGAAGCATATACGGTAGGAATGATCACGAGGGTCACGAGAGTAGAGATCGACAGACCCCATGCCACTACCATACCGAGCGAACGCCACATCTCAGAACCCTCACCCTGGCCCACAGCCATCGGGATCATACCGAGCACGGTAGTCAATGTGGTCATGAGGATAGGACGGAGACGGGACTTCGCAGCAATCACAGAAGCCTCGGCAACGCTCTTTCCGCGCTCACGCATAAGGATGGTATAGTCGATCAGCACGATACCGTTCTTCACCACGATACCCATCGTACCCAGAGGCGTACC
>JAFVHZ010000225.1 GCA_017474265.1 Bacteroidales bacterium
GTACAAGCGGTTACCGTAAACGCCATAATAAGCGTCATTGCCGTTACTAAAAATTTAGTAAATTTGCCTTTCATTTTTTGTCCTCCTATGGGATATTTTTTTCATTTTTCTTCTTTATATAATAAGGAATAAGCGTTTTTTACGCCTTCCATTATTAACTTTTAATCATACCTAAACGGTTATAAATATAAATAGGAACACAGCCCCAAGCGTGGCATAAACTTCCTGCGCCAAGTTGATCGGGCTTACCTTTTATAGTTTCCCAAACGCTAGTTGCATCGCCATCAAACATAATTTTAAAATCTTTATGAATTTCATCTAAAACACTTTGCTTATGTTTTTGAGTATCTATATCTAGTAGCACTCTATACTTAAAGATTTTATTGCTTAGTGAGCATGCAATAAGCTCGCCATTTGCTAGCTTTTTAGCAATTTCCTTTTCTTTTCCATCGCAAGGAATTTTCGCAAGAAGAGCAAGCGAGTTTGCAAGTTCGGTGTAATCGTTACCATTTCCCGTGGTTGAGAAAAGACCTTCTTCTTTTATAAAGAACTTTTCATCAAGTCCCTGAACAGCAGTTCCGTATGTGTTCACGAAGATGCTGAGAGGACGTGCGACTCCGATGGCGTATGACACCTGCACGAGCATTTCGCGTGCAACACCTGCAGCAACCATGTTCTTGGCAATGTATCGTGCTGCGTATGCGGCTGATCTGTCGACCTTTGAAGGGTCCTTTCCTGAGAATGCTCCACCGCCGTGTGCTCCCTTTCCGCCGTATGTGTCCACGATGATCTTGCGTCCTGTGAGTCCGGTGTCGCCATGCGGGCCTCCGATCACGAATTTTCCTGTAGGATTTACGTGGAGGATGTAGTCTCCCTTGAAGAGGGCTGCGGTTTCAGGAGCAAGAGTCTCGACGAGCATAGGAAGTAGGATGTTCTGGACGTCTTCGCGTATCTTCGCCTGCATGGCCTCGTCCACGCGCTTCTGGCCGTACTGGGCACAGCCGTCAGCATAACTCATGTTGCCGAGGCTGGCCGGGGTGAATTCGTCATGCTGGGTGGAGATGACGATGGTGTGTATGCGTACCGGCTCGTTTGTCTCGCCGTCGTATTCTATGGTGAACTGCGACTTCGAGTCCGGACGCAGGTAAGGCATCAGGTCTGTCTGCTTGCGGATCTTTGCAAGCATGAGGAGGGCCTGGTGTGAGAGGGCGAGAGGAAGAGGCATGTATTCCTCGGTGTCACGGCATGCATAGCCGAACATCATTCCCTGGTCTCCTGCTCCCTGTGCGTCAGCGTCTTCTCCGACGACTCCGCGGTTGATGTCAGCGCTCTGCTCGTGGAGGGCAGAAAGCACTCCGCATGAGTTGCCGTCGAACATGTATTCCGCCTTGTTGTATCCGATCTTGTTGATGACGCGGCGTGCTGTGGTCTGGATGTCCACATATGCGTCCTCAGAACGTACTTCGCCGCCCACTACTACGAGTCCGGTGCTGCAGAATGTCTCGCATGCAACCTTCGCTTCAGGGTCCTGACGGAGGAATTCGTCAAGGATGGCGTCGGAAATCTGGTCAGAGACCTTGTCAGGATGTCCTTCAGACACAGATTCTGATGTAAAAAGGTAATTCTTCATATACTTCAATGTTTTTCTATTAATTCAATATTGTCGTGTAAGTCCCTTTATGGAATGGCGTACCCGTAAAGGGGCAAAAAAATAAGCCCCACAAGAATGCGGAGCCGTCACAAAAACACAAAACATTGATATGAAAGCGGTCATCATGGCAAGATGACCATAGGTCAACATTTTAGCATTTTTTATAGTGGTTGCAAGCAGCCAAATCTCTCCACATCTCTTATTTCGGGCGGCAAAGATAATCAAAATTTTATATATGGGAGCATTTTTACTCAAAAAATAGGGGCATGATATATCTTTTGCACGTGTAATGATGAGAGGTTACCCCTTCACTGTCATGCTGAACAAAGTGAAGCATCTTTACCATAAAGATCCTTCGCTACGCTCAGGATGACATACAGAATGCTCAGGATGACATATGTGGTGCTTAGAATGAGATACGGGATGCTTGGGAGTAGGAGATGTTTGGGAGGAGAGCCAGTGCAAACAAGTAATCATATCTGTTCGGAAGTTAGAATCGATAAATCAACTCAAAACCCTTCCCTATTTCCATATCCATCGACCATTGTGTCATCTTTTAAACGTTATACGTCACAGTTGTGCTCCAAACCTTTCATTTTGCCTGATTTCATCTACCACTGTGTCATGTTTAAGCAGTTATATGTCACAGTTATGCCCTGAACCTTTCATTAAGATGTGCGCCCCTTTTGTTGGACGGTTTAACTTCCTATTGATTTTGCGGTTGTGGCACTCAGCCTGCTACGCATTGTTTTTAACTTGCTTTGGCTTGATGCTGCAATCGATACTGAACCGGACTTTTACCACCAAGTTTTAGCTTTATTCTATCTTCATTATAGTACTTCAAGTATGCCTCAAACTTCTCCCTGAAGTGATCTACGGATTTGAACTTCTGCAAAAAGTGGGTTTCTCTGATTTATTTCACTTGGAATAAAACAGGGGCAAGTTTTCTCTCAACCGTGCTTCAAGGTCATTTTTGACGACCCTCAAGCACGGTAAAACATCATATAGTGAATTGTAATAGCGATTGTTGTGCTTCAAGGTCAACAAAAATGACCTTGGAGCACAGATGTTAGAAAAAGTCGTCCAGGTTTTGCCCGATACGTGTTGTGAGTCAAGGCAAATCATCCTGCTTTTTGTCCAGGTGACTAAAACAGGAGGTTTTTTTTGATTCCAGTTGGGATATCATGACATAGTGTAAAGTTGAATATCATTACCAAAAATTATTCTATGGTTAAATTATTATTACAGATTGATTAAAAATGTCACTAAAATTTCATATCATCCGTAAAATGTCGTATCTTCGCGCCATAAAATCCTATTATTTAATAACTAAAACATTATGAAACAGGCAATTAAGTGTTTGCTGTGCACTTTGTGTGCGGCATTTGCAATGGGTGTTTCAGCATTTGCACAGGTAACTACTTCTTCAATGAGCGGATCAGTTACTGACAATGCTGGTGAGCCGGTCGTTGGTGTAGCCGTTGTTGCTACTCATGTGCCCTCAGGTACTGTTTATGGTGGCATTACCAACGAAAATGGTCGTTATGCTATAAACGGTATGCGTTCCGGCGGTCCTTACAAGGTTGAGGTGTCATGCCTTGGCTATCAGACGGTCATCTATACCGATGTAACTCTTCAACTCGGTGATTCATACGCACTCAATGCACGTATGAATGATGATAAGGAAATGCTTAGCGAAGCTCTTGTGGTAGGAGAGGCTGCTTCCAAGTTCGCAGGTGAGAAGACAGGTGCGGCAACCAATATCTCAAGTTCTCAGATCGAGAGCCTTCCTACAGTGAGCCGCAGTATCGAGGACATCGCATCATTGTCTCCATACGGCGGAAACGGCATGAGTTTCGGCGGTTCCGACGGTCGTTCATCAAACTTCACTGTTGACGGTGCGAACTTCAATAACAACTTCGGTCTTAATCCGGGTCTCCCTGGTGGTGGCAGTCCGATTTCTATTGATGCGATCGAGGAAGTACAGGTAGTTGTTGCTCCTTTCGATGTACGTCAGTCAAATTTCATCGGTGGTGGTATGAATGCTATTACCAAGTCAGGTACCAACACTTTCAAGGGATCTGCATATGTATATCATTCCAATGAGAACATGCGCGGTAACAAGGCTGGTGAGACTGAGGTGTCAGGTGCACGTGATAAAGACCGTAGCACAACATACGGTTTCACACTCGGCGGACCTATCGTGAAGGATAAACTCTTCTTCTTCGTCAACTTTGAATATTCAAAGGTCCCTACGGTAGTCAATCGCTGGAGAGCGAGCGAGGATGGTGTCGGTGATAAGGATGCATTCATCTCACGTACCAAGATCAAGGACATGGAGACTGTCAGGGATTTCCTTGCAAAGAATTATGGTTATGACACAGGTTCGTTTACAGATTATCCTGCAGACGAAAGCAATATGAAGATCCTTGCACGTATTGACTGGAATATCAATGAGAACCATAACCTTGCTGTACGTTATAACTATACATTAGCCAAGGAGTGGCAGGCGACTAACGGAAATTCTGTAAATGCAGGATATCGTCATAGAGGATATGATCGTCTCTCTCAGTATTCTATGGCCTTTGCTAACTCCATGTATACTCAGGATCATCTCGTCAACTCTTTCTCAGTTGATCTTAACAGCCGCTTCGGAGCGAATCTTTCAAACCAGTTGCTTGTAACATTCTCAAAACTCGACGACATGCGCGGTTCGCCTTCTGCCAAATTCCCGCACATCGACATCATGAATGGATATACAACTGATGCAGAAGGAAATGTAACTCAGGATCTTACCCCTTACATGACTGCTGGTTATGAACTCTTTACCTGGAATAATGGTGTACATAACAATGCTATCACAGCAAAGGATGATATCACATATTATGCAGGAAACCATAAGGTGACTGCCGGTGTCTCGTATGACTATCAGATGGCTGACAACTCCTACATGAGAAACGGTACCGGATATTACAGATACAGAAGTCTTGATGATTTCCTTACTGGCGCCGCTCCTGAGACAGTTGCCATTACATACGGTTATGGTGGCGAGCAGAACCCTGCTGCCCGTGTCCGTTATCATCAGATAGCTCTCTACGGACAGGACGAATGGAATGTCTCTGACCGCTTCAAACTTACTTACGGTCTCCGTCTTGAGTCTATGATTTTCGATAATCAGGATCTTATGACTAACAATGCAATCAAGGAACTTGACTATGGCGGAAAGCATTTTGACACAGGTTACTGGCCGACTCCTAAGATTCAGGTATCTCCTAGAATCGGTTTCAACTGGGACGTTTTCGGCGACAGAAGCCTCAAGGTCCGCGGAGGTACAGGTCTCTTCACAGGACGTATTCCTCTCGTATTCTTCACCAACATGCCTACAAACTCAGGTATGGTGCAGAACCTTCAGTTCATCTCTACTCTGTATGAAAACGGTGTGGTCAATGCCGGCAAATCGGATCTTAAGGCTCTCGAGCAGTTTGCAAAGGCCAATGGTGGTATGATTACAGATGTTGACGAACTCGTGAAGAAACTTAATAAGATCGATCCTAAGAAGTTCCCTCTCACGATTTCTCCTGAAGATGGCGTCGCTCCGGCAGAGGCGGCAGGTGTGGATCCTAAGTTCAAGATGCCACAAGTTTGGAAGACTACTTTGGCACTTGACTATCAGGTTCCTGTTTCGTTCCCATTCACTCTGAGCGGAGAGTTCACCTTCAACAAGACTGTAAACGGTATCATGCTCAAGAACTGGAACATCAAGGAGCAGGACAACTGGAAGAAGTTCGGCGGTGCAGATGATCGTTACATCTATCCGGATGACTATAAGTACTATGCTAAGAACGATGCCTATATCCTTACAAACACAAACAAAGGATATGGATACATTGCTAACGTGACTATGACAATGGCTCCTGTAGAGGGCCTCAACATCATGGCTGCATATACTCATACTGCTTCTAAGGAAATTTCCGGCATGCCTGGTTCAAATGCAACTTCGGCATTCATCGAACTCCCTACCGTAAACGGACCGAACTTCGCTACTCTTGCAAACTCTCAGTATGTTATTCCAGACAGATTCATCGCATCTTTGACATACAGCGATAAGTCAGATAATCACTTCTCCATCTTCTATCAGGGCTGGCGTGGCGGATATGCAGGAAGTTATGCCTATGACGGAGATGTCAACGGTGACAACGTGTCTGCAGATCTGATGTATATCCCTGCAAACGAGAATGAAATTAAGTTCTCTACTGCAGAGGATGCCAAGAACTTCTGGGCATATGTTGCGCAGGATAAGTATCTCAGTTCTCACAAGGGACAGTATGCAGAGGCTAACAGTGTATACACTCCTTGGGTACATAGATTTGATTTCCGTTACAGCCATGACTTCAAGATCAGGACAGGAAGACACACAAATACCCTTCAGTTGAATCTTGATATCAAGAATGCCGGTAATATCTTCAACCCTAAATGGGGTGTAAGCAGGACTTGGTCACAGGAAGCTAACGGTGGCAAGATTCTGAAACTTGACAAGATTGAGAACAATGTTCCAGTATTCAAGTCAAATGTTGGTGCTGGTGCACAGACATGGACCTATTCAACAGGCATCGCTCAGTGCTGGTATGCACAGATCGGTATCAAATACATGTTCAACTAGTCTGAATCATACATGGTTCATGAATATCCATCAGGCGGTTCCGCAAGGAATCGCCTGATTTTTTATGGATTCCGTGCTGTCTTATTTAGATAATTTATTATTTTTGTAAATTGATAAGAACTATCTGACAGATTAAAAGTAATAAATACAATTTTCGGATAACCATGAAGATTTTTAAATCATTTCTTGTTTTGCTGACCGTGACCGGCATTCTTTCGGCATGTCAGCAGGAAGTGCAGTATCTTGGTATTCCTCGTCTGGCAATCAGCGAGAAGGCCATGGAATTTGAAATTCCAGGCGGTGCTCAGGATCTTGAATTGACAGCGACCCGCGACTGGTCTGCAAGTTCGGACGAAGAGTGGGTGGTAGTTACCCCTGATAAGGGAACAGCCTCTCTGGATCCTCAGAAGTTCACTGTGACCGTCCTTGAAAACAAAGGCGTCGGCCGTAAGGCGGAGGTTGTCTTCACTATCGGAATGACCAAGAAGACTCTTATCGTGTCGCAGGAAGGTCCTCTCGGTTCTGCTGAAGACCTGATAGTCTATTCAAACAACTTCGACAAGACCGAGGCTGTAAAGGGAGATTCGTGGAAGACTTATCTGGACTCTTTCGAAGGCTGGAGGAACGAGACCGGTACCGGCCTCGCAAACATCACTTACGGCTTTGACAGCATGACGGCAAGAACAAATTCCGGAAACGGCTCTGCGGGCACTTATTCCGTATATGAAGGTTCGGGCATGAACTATCTCTGGTTCGGTTCCGGCAGCCCATATTTTGCGGTGAAGAATATTGCTCTTCCAGAAGGAAAGACCGATTTCACTCTTTCATTCGGAGCAGAAAGATATCTTTATGGCGTTGATTCCAATGTGTTCGACTTCAATGAGTTCAAGGTCTATATCAGTGCTGATGCCCAGAAATGGGTTAAACTTTCATGCGACTTTGCTGCGGGCTCTATGCCTGACGGAAAATGGGATCTCGCATCGTCTACTTTCACTGTCCCTGCAGGAACATCAGCGCTTTCTGTCTATTTTGCTTCATCTCTTGCGTCTGCATATGCGATGGATGACCTCAGTCTGGTGATTTCTTCCGAGGCGGGCACTCCTGTGGATTTCTCGAAGGGAGAGGATATCAAGGTTGAAGACAGCGTTACCGGTGGGGGTAGCAATCAGGGCGGCTCTGCAGATGTTCCTGTGTCTGCCGGCAAGAAGACCGTCCAGGAGTTCATTGCGGCTGCAGACGACGCCAATTATTACGAATTGACCGGTACAGTATCCGGATTCAATAAGACCTACTGCAGTTTCGACCTTACTGACGATACCGGCAAGATCTATGTCTATTCGGTACTGGCTGCCAGCAAGACGGAGTGGGCAGACAAGATCAGCAACGGAGGCACTGTCACCATTTACGGTAAATATTACTACTATGAGAAGAACTCGCAGCATGAGATCAAGGATGCATACATCGTAAGTTTCACCGGCGGCAGCGGTGATGAAGGCGGTTCCGTAGGTGGCGATACCGGCGGAGAGAAAGGAGTATATGATCCGGACGGAGTTCAGTGGACCTTAGGCGACAATGCATATGACAAGTCGTCGTCTGCATCGCAGACTGCAGTGGTGAACGGAGTACAGGTGAACGACCTTCTCAAGTTGGGAACAAGCAGCAAACTTGGAAACAGCGTTCTGCATGTTCCTGCCGGAACAAAGAAAATAGGTTTCTATGGCGTTTCATGGACAAAAAAGGGAAAGGCGGCATTGAAGTTCACGTCAGGCAGCAATGAACTGGCTTCTATTGAAGTCAATGAGAATGAAGGTGCTACAGGCAATCCTCCTTATACCATGACCCTTACAGATTCGGACTGGTATGAGGTTGAGGTTTCTGCCGCTGCAGACATGGACATCAGGGTGGAGACTACAGACACAGCATCTCCAAGAGCAATCCTCATCGGTCTTAAAGCAATTACTGAATAATGGCAAGATTATCATATATGTTATCTGTAGCCGTCGCCGTTCTAGCCGCATTTCTGGGATTCACCTCATGCGAAGCCCTGGTGGAGGAAGTTATGGAGGTGTCTGTCAAGACCTCTGTCGTAGGCGGTGATTCAGGACAGATGTTCGTGAGTGTCAAGTGCGATGGAGAATGGACTCTTTCGCTTACCTCCGGCACCGGTACAGTAGATTGGGCGAGACTCAGTGTCACTTCCGGCAGCGGCGATCTCAACAATGTAGTCCTTTCTTATGAAAAGAACACGACCAACGGAAGCCGGTCTATGATGATTGACCTTGTGTCCGGTACTTCAAAGGTAAGTTGCAAGGTGACGCAGACTGCCGAGGTTTCTGACTCAGGAAACGGTTCCGGCAATGGTTCGGGAAGCAGTTCTGGAGACGGTCCGGACGGAGGAATGAACCTCTCCTCGACCGGCTGGCTCGAACTTCCGGACATGGGCGACAGTTCTCTGGACTATTATACGCACAGTTTCACCATGGGCGGAAAGAAATACAGGAACTATTCTTTCGGCTGGAGCCAGAAGGACCTTGTTTCGTTATGGGTGGCTTACCCTCTGTGCAAGATGTATAGCAGCGGAAGTGCAGGAAGAACGGACGAGTGGGCTTATGACCCTCTTCTCGGCAGTTCTTCGTCCAATCCGGGACCTGGATACGGCGGCGATTATGCACGTGGCCATCAGTTGCCGTCAGGTGACCGTCAGTGCTGCGTGGAGGCCAATCAGCAGACCTTCTATGGCACCAACATCACCCCTCAGTTGAATTCACATAACGGTGGCATATGGCTCGATCTTGAGAACAAGGTGAGGACTCTGGCCGACAAGGCAGATACCATGTATGTGGTGACAGGCTGTGTGGTAAAGAACTCGACGACTTTCACTCAGGATACCGACAAGAGGAAGATGACGGTGCCGACCGCATATTTCAAGGCTCTTCTCAGGTACAGCAAGTCATCGACCCTCGGACAGTGGAACATGGCCGGATTCTATCTTGAGCACAGAAGTTACAATGAGGCTCTTTCAAAGAAGCACTGCATGTCCATCGATGAACTGGAAAAGATCACCGGCCTGGATTTCTTTGTAAATCTGCCGGCGAAGATAGGAAAGGATCAGGCGGCCCAACTGGAGGCTGCGGATCCTGCGGATTCCAATATATGGTGGTAACAGGAGATGATGCGTATGAAGAAGTTATTGACAATAATCATTTCTCTGACGGTCTTTCTCTGCTGCGCCGATGCACAGAAGAAGGCCGAGAGGACGTATGTCGTCGGATTCTACAACCTTGAGAATCTTTTCGATACATATGACGACCCTGTAAAGAATGACGGGGAGTTCCTTCCTGACGGAGCGAACAAGTGGACTGAGGTCAAGTACTGGAAGAAGGTGTCCAATATGGCCAGGGTCATAAAGGAGATGAAGGATTACAACGGCCGTTATCACACTCTTCTGGGAGTAAGTGAGATCGAGAACCGGCTCGTGCTTGAAGACCTGGTAGCAGACCCTCAGATTGCAGATGCCAATTATCAGATCATCCATTATGACGGTCCTGACCGCCGTGGTGTGGATGTGGCTCTTCTCTACAAGCCGGAGCAGTTCACATATCTTGACAGCGAGTCGATTCCATATACTTTCGACGGCAGTTCGATTGATTTCGTGATGTCGAAGGAGGAGCAGGATTATTTCCGCACCCGTGATATCCTTATGGTGCATGGGCTCATTGACGGTGAGCACTTTGCGATATACGTTGCCCATCTTCCTTCCCGTGCGGGAGACAAGAAGGGCAGCAATCAGTTGAGGGACCGCGGAGGCGAGATCATGTATGACCACGCCATGATGATGCAGAAGAAATATCCCGGCATCAAGATCGTCTGCATGGGCGACATGAACGACAATCCTACAGATGCGAGCATGGCAGAATACCTCCATGGACTTGAAGACAAGGCCGCTGTGACAGACACCGATTTCTACAGTCCTTTCATCGAGATGCTCAAGGACGGTCATGGCTCCCTTGCCTACAGAGGCGTATGGAGCATCTATGACCTGCTTCTGGTCAACAATGCGTTGGCGAATGCTCCTGACGGAGGTCTGGCCATCACCCCTCTTGGAAAGAAGGGATACCATGGCCATATCTTCAAGGCCAAGTTCCTGACCAACCAGAAGGGCCAGTATAAGGACACTCCTTTCAGAACCTTCTCGAACGGAGCGTTCATCGGAGGCTACAGTGACCATTATCCGACATATATTGTAATAAGTAAATAATATGATAAAGAAAGTATTATTGACAATTGCGACTATCCTGCTCTGCGCTTTTACGCTCATGGCTCAACGGGACATGGGAGGCGTGAAAGGTACTGTCGTCAACCGTGCCGGCAGGATTCCTGTCGCACATGCGGTGATCACCTTGTCGCAGGACGGTGAGACTGTCGCTTCGGGACAGTCCGGCGAGGACGGTAAGTTCCTCTTTGAGGGGCTGCTCAACGGTATGTATGCCATGAGGGTCGAGGCTCCCGGCTTCGTGCCTTCAAATGTCAACGTGACCGTGGAAGGTTATGTGAAGGACCTTATATTCGTGTCCCTCATAGCGGAGCAGGTCGTGGCTGAAGTGGATGATTCGAGTTTCTCGGAGTTCGATATGGACGATTCCGGATATGACGATACTCCTACCATCCTTTTCGGAACAAACGACCCTTACAATGATATCGTAAGTTTCGGTTTCAGCAACATCCGTTTCAAGAACAGGGGTTACACCAGTGAGTCGCAGGATGTCTATCTGGCAGGCGTGAGGATGAACGATGCCGTGACAGGGTATTCTCCTTACTCACTCTGGAGCGGACTGAATGAGGCTACCAGAAGCAAGGAGACAACCATCGGAAACGAGACTTCGGATTACGGATTCGGAGGATACAACGGTGTGACCAACATTCACGCCACTCCTTCGAGCGTACGTAGGGGATGGCGTTTCAGCGCCCTTTCCAACAGTGCCCTGTATCGTCTCAGACTCATGGCTACATATGCTTCGGGAGAACTTGACAACGGCTGGTCATACGCATTCAACGTTTCAGCGCGTGTCGGCGGAAATGATTGGGTCAAAGGCGTTTACTATCGCAATTTTGCATATTATGCCGGTGTCGAGAAGAAGTTCGGTGATGCTCATCGCCTGAGCCTCGTGACCTTTGCCGCTCCGGGACAGAGAGGTGCTCAGAATGCATCGACGCAGGAAGTCTATGACCTCATGGGCGACAACATGTACAACAGCAACTGGGGATATCAGAACGGCAAGGTACGCAACGCACGTGTCCGCAAGACCTTCGAGCCGGTTACCATGCTCAAGTATACCGCCACACCAAATGAAGACGTCGAGGCTGCCATAACGGTGCTCTGGCGTACCGGAAAGAACGGATATACTGCGATGGACTGGTACGATGCAGCCGATCCGCGTCCGGACTACTACCGCAACCTTCCAAGTTACTACTGGGTGGAGAATGAGGACTATGACCGTCTCAACAAGGAGAAGTATTATTGGGCCAAGGATGTGTGGGAGCATGATCTTCCTGAATATACCCACCTCGACTGGGACCGTCTCTACAATGTCAACTACAACAGTTATGACGATTTCGGCAGACTCCGTTCGAAGTATGTGATAGAGGAAAGAAGGGTGGATCAGAACGACCTCAACATCAATGCAAACGTCAAGGGACAGTTGGGAAGGCACGTGTCCATGGCAGGAGGACTGAACTTCAGGATCAACAGGACCGAATACTACAAGAAGGTTGACGACCTCCTCGGCGGAGAGTATTACCTCAATATCGACTCGTTCGCCGAGCGTGATTTCGCGTCATCTCCTGCAATGGTACAGAATGACCTTGATTATTTCATCGCCCACGGTGAGGCCAAGGCCCTCAGCAGAGGCGACAAGTACGGATATGACTACTATGCCCAGATCCGCAATGCCAATGCCTGGGCGAAGGTGGACCTGACCTTCGGAGGCTTCAAGGCCAATCTTGCACTCGAGGGGGGATATACCACTTTCTGGAGGGACGGACTTGTACGCAAGGGTCTGTTCGCAGGATTGGATGACAACGGCAATGAGTTCTCATATAACGGCCAGGTGCTGACCACTTATGAGAAGGTGAACGGCGAACTGAAGCCTATCACTTCAAAGGGCAGGTCTGAGGCTCCTGAGTTCTATACATACTCTGCAAAACTCGGTCTCCAGTACCAGTTTACAGGAGGACATCGTCTGTATGCCAACGCAGGCTACTTCAATGATGCTCCTACATTCTCGCAGGCGTTCATCTCTCCTCGTACAAGAAACTCTCTGGTGCCGAACCTCGAGACCGTGAAGACAGCATCTGCCGACATCAACTGGCAGTACAGCAACAACGGATACAACATCCGCCTGACCGGATTCTGGACCAAGATCATGGACCAGACCGACATGATGAGTTTCTACGATGACTCGCAGAACTCGTTCACAAACTTTGCCATGAGCGGCATCGACCAGAGGCATATGGGTATCGAACTGGGATTCAGCATTCCTTTCTTCGTGAAGAACCTGTCGCTTCAGGGAGCCCTCAGTTGGGGTGAGTACATATATACTTCTACCCCTCGCATGACCCAGACGGTGGATAACAGTGCAGAGGTGATCTTCGACAATCAGATCGTCCCTTACTGGGCGGCATCTCCTGTGTTCAAGACAGCGATGATCAACGGAGAGACAGTATATCAGACAGATGCCAACGGCGACTACATCGTGGACAGATGGCAGAAGCATTATGTGCCGTCTACTCCTCAGTTGGCAGGAAGTCTCGGTCTCAATTACCGCACTAATTCATATTGGTTCTTTGAACTTGAGGCTCAGTACTTTGCGGACTCATATCTCGATATGAACCCTCTCTACAGGACCGATATGGCCGTGGCCGGTCCGGACGGCATCACCACTCCTGTGGAAGTGGACTACATGACCGCTCAGGAGAGGTTCGATCCTGTGTTCCTGCTCAATGCAAGCGTCGGAAAGTCGTGGTACATAGACCGCAAGTATAATTTCGGCTTCTCTCTCAACCTCCAGAACCTGACCAACAACCTCGGAGTCAAGACAGGAGGATATGAGCAGACCCGACTGATCGACAGCGCAAGCATGGAGAGATACTATAGATTTGACTCGAAGTACTTCTACATGCAGGGCTTTAACTATATGTTGAACCTCTATTTCAGATTCTAAGCCTCTGTCATTCTGAGGAGCGATGTGAGAATCTATAATGAGAGATATTATGAAGAAATTATATACGATACTATTGACAGCAGCCCTTTGTGCTTCATGCGAGGAGTTCCAGCCGGTCTTCACACTGAAACCGGAGGCTCCGGAGTACCAGAAGCCGGTGGAGATGGAGGTAAACACCACCATAGCCGCATTGAAGGATATGTATGTTGCTAACGGCAACAAGCCTATAACCATTGAGGACGACATCATAGTCGGCGGACAGGTGACCACCTCCGACAAGGACGGCAACCTCTACAAGAGTTTCTATATCCAGGACGAGACTGCCGGTATAGAGGTGAAGGTGGGAAAGAACGGCCTCTACAATGAATACAAACTCGGACAGTGGGTCTATGTCAAATGCGAGGGCCTTACGGTCGGCGATTACAACGGCATGATCCAGATCGGCTACAGTGATCCGTCAGGCGAGTATGAGACGTCATATATCGAACATTCCGCCATCATCAACACCCATGTTTTCAAAGGACCGTATGCAGAGCCGGTGGAGCCTGTAGTCATCACTGAGGCCGAACTTCACGACAAGGTGAACCTGGGCCGTCTTGTGACCATCAGAGACCTCAAGTATGACGACCATGTGTTCATCCTGGCGTATGTGGACCCTAACGGAGACAGGAAGGACTATACCAACAACGGTATCTTCATTGACGAGGAAGGTCCGGACAACTATGGCGTGACCACCTGGGCATGCTCGGAGCAGAAATGGGTCGAGTATCTTGAAAACGGCAATTTCGACAGCGTAGAGGTGGGAAGCGGCACAGTCGCAGACTACAGGCAGGAAGACGGTTCGTATGCTATCGGTTCCATGGCCTATGCGGTGAGCCAGTATTTCAGGATGGGCAAGACTGACGTCCAGGTGAGGACGAGCGGATATGCCCGTTTCTCCGACACCGAGATCCCTCAGGAAGTGCTTGACGGAACTGCTACAGTGACCTTGACAGGTATTCTTACCGAATACAAGGGAGCATCGCAGTTCACACTGATAGATCTTGACGGTGTGATTACAGCAGACGGAAAGCCTTGGTACAAATAATCAAACATCAGATATAAACAATGAAGAAAATATTATTCATATCAGCAATCATCATGACATTTGTTTCATGCAGCAGCAATCCGTTTCTGACCGGATGGGATACACCTTACGGCATTCCGGATTTCGAAAAGATCCAGGAGAAGCATTATGTGCCTGCGGTTGAGGCAGGTATCCGTCAGCAGCAGGAGGAAATCGATGCGATCATCGCAAATGCCGATGCACCGACATTTGAAAATGTCGTGGCAGCATATGAACGTTCTGGAGCCATTCTGGACCGTGTGACCAATGTCTTGTTCAACATTTCCGAGTCGGATGCGACAGAGTCTCTTCAGAAGATCGTGGAGCAGGTGCTTCCTCTCATGTCTGTGCACAGTGACAATATCTTCATGAATCCGGACTTCTATGCAAAGGTCGAGGTGCTTTACAATGACATGGAGAACCTCGGACTGACAAGAGAGCAGGAGATGGTCCTCAAGAAACTCCATAACGCATTCGTAATGAATGGTGTAGCACTCGATGAGACTGCTCAGGCACGTATGCGTGAGATCAACATGGAACTTTCGTCTCTGGCAAACACATTCGGCAACAACCTTCTTGCAGAGAACAATAGATTTGCCGAAGAGTTCGGCCTTACCATTTCAGAGTATCCTGGTGCGATGGCGACCGAGCAGGACCGCAACCTCAGAGAGAGGATGTTCAAGGCATATTCTTCACGCGGAAACAACGGTAACGAGTATGACAACAAGGCCCTGATGACAAAGATCATAGGCCTTCGTATAGAGAAGGCAAGACTTCTCGGTTACGAGACTCCTGCCCATATGATACTTTCCGACAAGATGGCTGCAGATCCTGAGACAGTGGATACATTCCTTGCTGGAATCATAGCGCCGGCAGTGGAGAAGGCGAAGGAGGAAATCGTGGACATGCAGGCTTTGATGGACGAGGATATCAAGGCAGGCATTCTTCCTGCGGGGTCTGAGATTGAGCCTTGGGACTGGGCTTATTATGCAGAGAAGGTCCGCAAGGCCAGATTTGCTCTTGATGAAGATGAGGTGAGACCGTACTTCCGGATGGAGAATGTCCGCCAGGGAGTGTTCAATACCGCCCATCGCCTTTGGGGCGTTACTTTCGAGAAAATCGAGGACATGCCTAAATATCATGCCGATGTGGAAGGCTTCAAGGTGGTTGATTTCGATGGTACGGTGGAAGGAGTACTTCTTACTGACTATTTCCCTCGCAGCACTAAAAGGGGAGGTGCATGGATGACATTCTTCGTTGAGCCGGAGGTGAAGACAAACGGCGAGGAGGTACGTCCTGTCATCGTGAATGTAGGAAGTTTTGCAAAGCCGGTTGACGGAAAGCCTTCGCTTCTTACAATTGACAATGTCGGAACCCTCTTCCACGAATTCGGACATGCGATCCATGGGCTTCTTACAAAATGTACATATAAGAGCATCAGCGGCACAGAGGTGGCTCGCGATTTCGTAGAACTTCCTTCTCAGATAATGGAGAACTGGGCATTCCAGAAGGAGGTTCTCGAGGATTATGCACGCCATTTTGAGACCGGGGAGGTCATTCCTGACTCTCTTGTTGCAAAGATCGATGCTGCAGGAACATTCAACCAGGGATTCATGACCACGGAACTTGCTGCTGCGTCCATACTCGACCTCAAGTGGCATATGCTTTCATCTGTTGAGGGAGTTGACCCTATGGAATTCGAGGCACGCGTATGTGAGGAAATGGGTCTTATCGACGAGATTATCCCTAGATACCGCAGCACTTATTTCGCTCATATCTTCAGCGGCGGATACAGCGCAGGCTACTACAGTTATCTCTGGGCAGAAGTCCTTGACAAGGATGCCTTCGAGTATTTCATGCAGAAGGGCATCTTCGACAAGGAGACGGCAATGTCATTCCGCACCAACATTCTGGAAAAGGGCGGAAGCGAGGACCCGATGGTGCTTTACAAGAGATTCAGAGGGGCAGAGCCTGACCCGGGTGCGCTTCTTAGAGCCCGTGGCCTGAATTAAAGCGAGACAATAACTATACACTATACCAATAACACAATTATTTGACCATAAATGCTAAAACCTTTTATCACATTTGCGGCATGTCTTGCTTTGGCGGCGTGCACCATGTCGGACGGTACTCCTGACTATAAGAACCCAAACCTGCCTACTGAGAAAAGAGTGGATGACCTTCTCGACAGAATGACCGTTGAGGAAAAACTCGGACAACTCCTTTGTCCGCTCGGCTGGCCTATGTATGAGAAGACTGAGACTCCTGACGGCCCTGTTGCCGGTGTATCGGACAAGTATAGGGAATTCATTGACAATCAGCATGGAGGCATGCTGTGGGCGGTGTTTAGAGCGGATCCGTGGACTCAGAAGACTCTTGAGAACGGCCTCGACCCGAAACTCGCAGCAGAGGCATACAACGCCCTTCAGCATTATGCCATAGACAGCACAAGACTGGGAATCCCTATCATATTTGCAGAAGAGGCCCCTCACGGACATATGGCCATCGGTACCACGGTCTTCCCGACCAGCATCGGTCTTGCATCTACATGGGACAAGGACCTCATTACCGAAGTGGGACAGACTATCGCAAGGGAACTCAGGGCTCAGGGTGGCCATATCGGCTATGGTCCGGTAATCGACCTGGCGCGCGAACCGAGGTGGTCGAGAGTAGAAGAGACTTATGGAGAGGACACATATCTCACCTCACAGATGGCTGCGGCTATGGTAAGGGGCACAAGCCCTAAGCACAACGGCTGGGACAAGGGAATAATCTCCACCCTGAAGCATTTCGTGGCATACGGTATCCCTGAGGGAGGCCATAACGGCAATCCATCCAATGTGGGGATGCGTGACCTTCATGAGAATTTCCTTCCTGCGTTCAAGGCTGCCATCGATGCCGGCGCACTTTCAGTGATGACTTCATACAACTCTATCGACGGCGTTCCTTCGACCGGCAATCCTGAACTTCTTCGCGGTATCCTTAAAGATGACTGGGGCTTCGACGGTTTCGTGGTCTCTGACCTTGTGAGCATCGACGGTCTTCATGGTGACCACCATGTGGCCAAGGATAAGGAGGATGCTGGAATCATTGCGCTCAATGCCGGAGTCGATGTGGATCTGGGAGCAAACTGCTATGCACTTCTCAAGGATGCTGTCGAGAGCGGAAAGGTGAGCGGCAAGGTGCTTGACGAGGCTGTGGGCAGGGTCCTCAGACTTAAGTTCGACCTCGGACTGTTCGACAATCCTTACGTGGACCCTGAGGCGGCTGCTGTCGAGGTAAGGAAGGCAGAGAATGTTGCTGTTGCCCGTGAGGCGGCACGCAAGGGGGTCGTTCTTCTTGAGAACAACGGCATCCTTCCTCTGAAGAAGGATATGAAGGTCGCTGTCATCGGACCGAATGCAGACAATATGTACAACCAACTTGGCGACTACACTGCGCCTCAGCCACGCGAGAACATCCGTACCGTCCTTGACGGCATCAAGGCGAAGATCGGTGCGCAGAACGTGACTTATGTGAAGGGGTGCGCAATACGTGACACGAAGAACAATACGATTGCAGAGGCGGTACGTGCCGCACGCAATGCGGATGTTGCTGTCGTTGTGGTAGGAGGCTCGAGTGCAAGAGACTTCAAGACCACATACAAGGAGACAGGTGCTGCCATAGCGGACAAGAACAGCATCAGCGACATGGAGGCCGGTGAAGGCTTCGACCGCGCCAGTCTGTCTCTTCTGGGACTCCAGAATGACCTTCTTGAGGCGGTTAAGAAGACAGGAACCCCTGTCGTGGTGGTTTATATCGAGGGTCGTCCTCTTGACAAGAGATGGGCGAGTGAGAATGCTGACGCTCTTCTGACCCAGTTCTATCCGGGACAGCAGGGTGGTGAAGGTCTGGCCGATGTCCTTTTCGGAGACTTCAATCCGGCAGGACGTCTTCCGGTATCCGTACCGTATGATGCAGGTCAGGTGCCTGTGTATTACAACAAGAAGTTCCCTAAGGGACATGATTACGTGGAGATGCCGTCGGATGCCCTTTATCCGTTCGGATATGGCCTCAGTTATACGACATTCGAGTATTCTGACCTGGCACTCGAGGCTCTTCCTGAAGATCAGGTGAAGGTGAGCGTGAATGTGAAGAATACAGGAAAATGTGACGGAGAAGAGGTAGTACAGGTCTATGTTACTGACCTGGTGGCATCGACAGTACGCCCTCGCAGGCAACTCAGGGCATTTGAAAGGGTTGCCGTGCCGGTAGGGGAGACTGTGCGCGTCGAGATGGTCCTTGACCGCGACGCCTTCACCGTATGCAACAGAGAAATGGACATGGTGGTGGAGCCGGGAGAGTTCACCATCGCCGTCGGAGCATCTTCTGCAGACATAAGACTTAAACAGAATATAACCCTATAAACTATGAAGAAGACTTTTCTACTTGCGGCTTTAGCGGCTCTGACTGCAGTAGCCTGCACTACATCTCAGCAGAAGGATTATGCACAGTTCGTGGATCCGTATATAGGATCCGGCGGACACGGTCATGTGTTCGTGGGTGCTAACGTACCTTTCGGAATGGTACAGGTAGGACCTCAGCAGATCAGGGACGCATGGGACTGGTGCTCAGGCTACCATTACAGCGACACACTTGTGATAGGATTCTCGCATACCCACCTCAGCGGTACCGGAATCGGAGACCTCGGAGATGTGGTTCTTATGCCGTATGATCCTGCAAAGACAAGATATTCAAGCGAATATATGCCGAGAAAGAAGGCCGAGGCAAAGCATGTATACGGTTATCTTGACCATGCAAGGGAGCAGGTGACCCCGGGATTCTATAGCCTCGAGATGCCTGAATACGGTATAAACGTACGTCTTTCTGCGACTGACCGTACCGGTATCCATGAGTATACATTTACCGGTGATGAGTCTGCCATTCTTGTAGACCTTTGTTCCGGCATCGGCTGGGACGGCGTGACCGACTGGAACCTTACGGTTCTGGATGAAAACCGCATTGAGGGATACAGACGTTCTTCCGGCTGGGCAAACGACCATACATGGTGGTTTGCGGCTGAATTTACCGAGCCTATAGCAGGTAAGGATACACTTGCCATCACCGACAAGGAAAGCGCTATCGTGCTGAAGTTCGACACCTCGAAGAACAAGAAGATTCTGGTCAAGGTCGGCATGTCTCCTGTAAGTTGTGAGAATGCATGGGAAAACCTTGCCGCCGAGCAGAAAGGCTGGGATTTCGACGGCGTGGCATCTGCTGCCCGAAGCAGATGGAACGAGGAACTCGGCCGCATCGACATCGAGCCTATGGACGAGAAGCAGCAGAGGATATTCTACACCGCCCTTTATCATACGATGATCGCTCCAGAACTCTTCAGTGATGTGAACGGAGAGTACCGTGGTGCTGACGGGAAGGTGCATGAATCCGATGAGAACCAGTATACCATACTTTCATTGTGGGATACCTACAGGGCGGCATCTCCGCTCATGACTGTGATCAATCCTGAGATGGCAAAGGCCATGGCTTCCACATTCATGAACATCTACAACCAGCAGGGCAAACTTCCTGTATGGCATCTTGACGGCAACGAGACTGACTGCATGGTCGGAAATCCGGGCGTGATAGTGATGGCCGACCTCTGTCTTAAGGGCTTTGTTGATGATATCCCTGCCGCACTCGAGGCCATGAAGGTGTCTTCGATGCTGGATGAGAGAGGACAGGAACTCCTCAAGGAGTATGGATTTATCCCATTTGACAAGAGCAGTGCAAAGGAGACCGTTTCCAAGGCTCTTGAATTCGCGATTTCAGATGCTTCCCTGGCCAAGGTGGCACGGGAGCAGGGCGATACTGATGCTGCGGAGTATTTCGGCAAGCGTAGCGAGTCATGGAAGATGTACCATGATCCTGAGGTGGGATTCGCACGTGGAAGGGCGTCCGACGGTTCTTGGAGGACTCCTTTCGATCCGTTCAAGGCCATCCATATGAAGAGCGACTTCACAGAAGGCAATGCATGGCAGTATACATGGCTTGTTCCGCAGGATGTGGAAGGGCTCGTCGAGATGTTCGGAAGTTCTCAGGCCTTTGAAGAGAAACTTGACACCTTCTTCGTGATCGAAGGCGACCTCGGCCCTAGTGCAGACGACGTGACAGGACTCGTAGGACAGTATGCCCATGGAAACGAGCCTAGCCACCATATCGCATATATGTATAACTATATAGACCGCCAGTACAAGTGCGCCGAGAAGGTCCGTCATATCCTTGACGAACTCTATTTCGACGACCATAGCGGCGTATGCGGAAACGAGGATGCAGGACAGATGTCGGCATGGTATGTCCTTTCTTCTGTCGGTCTCTATCAGGTGGATCCCGCTGCCGGTGACTTCCATTTCGGCTCACCGGTGGTGAAGAAGGCTGTGATGAATGTCGGCGACGGCAAGACCTTCACTGTAATCGCACACGACAACTCGCGGGAGAACATATACATCAAGTCCGCGACATTGAACGGAACACCACTCGACAGGACATATATCACATACGACGAAATCGTATCAGGCGGTGTCCTGGAGTTCTTCATGACAAAAATAGCCAACAACCAATAACACATGAAGCATATATTGACACTGACACTTCTCGCTGCTGCGGCGACCGTTTCCGCCCAGAGCGAAAACTGGAAGAACCTCGAAGTCTACAGCGTGAACGCCGAGACCGAGAGGACTGAACTCATCTTCCATCCTACATGGCAGGACGCCCTTACGAAGGACTTCGAGCAGAGCGTCAACTATATTGACCTGAACGGAACCTGGAAATTCAAGTATCATGATTCGCAGGCAGACATGGATCCTGCTATAGGCGGAACCACTGCAGCACAGGCGGAGGCATGGGACAACATAAAGGTCCCGGGCAACTGGGAAATGCAGGGATTCGGCGTCCCTATCTATGTCAACACCGATTTCGAGTTCATGACATGGAACCCGAAGCCGCCTTTCATTCCTGATGAAAACCCGACAGGAGTATATTTCCGCACATTCAATGTCCCTCAGGAGTGGGCCAGACGTCAGGTCTACCTCAATCTTGCAGGCGCAAAGTCGGGAGTATATGTCTATGTAAACGGCCGCGAGGTAGGCTATAACGAGGACTCCAAGGACCTTGCAAGGTTCAACATCACGAAGTATCTGCGTGAAGGAGACAACGACCTCGTGCTCAAGATGTACCGTTTCTCTACCGGTTCGTACCTCGAGTGCATGGACTTCTTCCGCATCAGCGGTATAGAGAGGGATGTGTATCTTTCGTCGGAGAAGTACAATACCAAGTTCGACATCAATGTGGTTTCTACTCTTGACGAGAACTGCAAGGACGGTCTTTTCCGTCTCGAACTTTCTTCGCTTCCTACCCGTGACCTCGATGTCTCATACCAACTTCTTGACAAGGACGGCGAGGCCGTGCTGAAGGACTGCCGTCTTGTGAACGGAGGCAAGGCCGTGATGGAAGGCGTCGTTGAGGATGTGCGCCAGTGGTCTGCAGAGCAGCCTGAACTCTATACTCTCCTTCTTTGTGTAGAGGGCGAATACACACGTTTCAATGTGGGCTTCCGCCGATTCGAGATCAAGGGAGACATCTTCCTGGTGAACGGAAAGCCTGTAAAGTTCAAGGGTGTGAATCTCCATGAGACAGACCCTTATACAGGCCATTATGTGACCCGCGAAAGGATGCTTCAGGACCTGCGTCTGATGAAGGAGAACAACATCAACGGCATCCGTACCTGCCACTATCCGCAGCCGCGCATGTTCTACGACCTTTGCGACAGTCTCGGATTCTATGTCTATTCGGAGGCGAATGTCGAGAGCCACGGTATGTTCTATGACCTTGACAAGACCCTCGGAAACAAGCCCGAGTGGTATACCAACCATATCTACCGCATCCGCAACATGTATTTCCGTACAAGGAATCATGCCTGTGTGACCATCCTGTCACTCGGAAACGAGGGCGGAAACGGATGCAACTTCTACAATGCCTACAACGAGATCAAGGCACTTGAAAAAGGCGGAATGAACCGTCCGGTATGCTACGAAAGGGCTGAGTTTGAATGGAATACCGACATGATAGTGCCTCAGTATCCTTCGGCAGACTGGTTCAAGCGAATGGGAGAAAAGTCTCCGGGACGTCCTGTATGTCCTTCGGAGTATGCGCATTCTATGGGTAACTCCACAGGTTCACTTGACCTTCAGTGGGAGCATATCTACAGATATGACCATCTGCAGGGAGGATTCATCTGGGACTGGGTGGATCAGGCTCTTGCAAAATATGACGAGGCTGGCAGGTTCATGTTCTGGGCGTACGGAGGAGACTTCGGCGAGAACATGCCGAGTGACGGAAACTTCGTATGCAACGGCGTGGTCGGTCCTGACCGTGAGCCGCATCCTGGCCTGGCAGAGGTGAAATATGTATATCAGGACATAAAGTTCACTTCAGACGATCCTGCATCCGGAAAGTTCAATGTCTTCAACAGATTCTATTTCAACGACTTGTCAAAGTATGAGGTGAGGTGGAGCGTTCTTGCTGACGGTAAGGTCGTGAAGAAGGGCAAGATGCATTTCGATACCCCTGCACAGCAGGGTGAGGATTTCACTGTGAAACTCCCTAGACTCCGCAAGCGCAAGGGATATCATATCAATTTCGACGTCGTGACTACAGAGGAGACCCCTCTTCTGAAGAAGGGGCATGCCATAGCCACAGAGCAGTTCCTCCTCAAGGAGGCCGGAAAGAAGGCATATGTGCCTAAGGCCGGCGCATGCGATGTTGCCGAGGATGAGGGTGGTATCACCATAAAGTCGAAGAAGGTAGAGTTCGTATTCGACAAGTCAAAGGGCTACGTCACTTCATACAAGGTGAAAGGAAAGGAGATGCTTGCGGACGGTTTCGGTATCAGACCGAACTTCTGGCGTGCTCCTAACGATAATGACTACGGCAACGGATGGCCTAAGAGGACCCAGGCCTACAAGACTGCGTCAAAGGAATTCAAAGCAAACGCTTCTGTGGAGAAGACTGCAGAGGGTGCCGTGCTCAAGGTGACTTACGATCTTCCGACCGGCAATACATACGATGTGGTCTACAACGTATATTCAAACGGTATCGTGAAGGTTACAGCAGATTTCAAGGGCGTGGAGTCAGAGAATCCGATCGAGGTTCCGCGCGTCGGACTCAGGATGAGGCTTCCGCTTTCTGCAGAGGACTATACCTATTTCGGACGCGGCCCTCAGGAGACATACTGGGACAGGAAGGCCGGTGCGAGGATGGGTATCTGGAAGACTTCGGCATCGGAGTCGTATGTGCCTTACGTGCGTCCTCAGGAAAACGGACACCATGTTGACTGCCAGTGGCTTGAGTTCGACGATATGACTCTCGTAGGAGGTTTCGAGTTCAATGCCCTGCGCAACAGTGTGGAGGACTTCGACTCTGAAGAGGCCGTTCAGCACGACTATCAGTGGGACAACCTCCATGCGGAGGAAGACCATAGTCCGGAGAATGCAAAGGATATACGCCGTCGTCAGCATCATATAGACGACATCGTGGCAAGGGATTATGTGGAACTCTGTGTCGACGGAGTCCAGACCGGTATCGGCGGATATGACAGTTGGGGACAGAGGACGGATGTTTCGAGAACCCTCTTCAGCAATCAGGACTTCTCGTACACCTTCACCATCGTTCCTGACGGCACCTTCTGCCTCTCAAAGGCATATAAGTATGTCTATTAGACTCCACGTCATTCTGATACCTGCCCTGTTCTGCCTCCTGGCAGGACATGCAGCATTGTGTGCCCAGGACCTCCGTTTCGAGGGTCCGTGCGATTTTGGCACCATCAATGAAGCCGACGGTCCTGTCGTGAAATCATTCTCCTTCAGGAATGACCGTCGCGATACCTTGGTAGTCTGCGACATCACTACGGCCTGCAGGTGCATCACCGGTAGTCCTTCTTTTGCCCGTGTGGCACCTGGGGAGACCGGCGAAATCACCCTCAGGTTCGATCCTTCCTACCGTTCGGGGGCATTTGAATACAGGGTCGTGCTCTGGTACTTCGACAGAAAGATAAGCCAGAGCGTGAAAGTCACAGGAAATGTCGTTCCGATGAAGCATCCGGTTGAGGAGGATCATCCTTACAGCCTCGGTGGCGGGCTGTTTTCCAGTCACAAGGTGCTTCCTTTGGGCACACTGGCGGCAGGGGAGACCAAGAAGATGTTCTTTCGTTGCGGCAACGGAACCGATGCACCGATGGACATCCGGTTCGAGATAGAGGGATGTTGTGCGGACCATATAGTGATGGAAAGGCATCTGAGTCTCGGACCTGATGAGCGTGTGAAGGTATATATAAGTCTCACCATGCCTGAAGGGTATTCCGGAAAGCATGTGAACCGTATCTGGCCCGTCGTCAACGGTGTCCGCCTCGACGCTCCCATACTCGTGAAGATGACATCAGCTGAATAATAACCAATCAACCAATAACACTATGAATTCAAAAATTCTGACAATCATTGCAGTTGCCGCCCTTGCGGCCTGCAATACCGTTCCACCTCCGGCCCCTTATGGAGCCCTGCCTTCTGATGCGCAGGTGGAGTGGCAGAAGATGGAGTACAACATGTTCGTCCATTTCGGTCCCAACACCTTTACAAGTGCAGAATGGGGCGACGGTACCGAGAGCGCAGACGTCTTCAATCCTACAGACCTTGACTGCCGCCAGTGGGCTGCAACGGCAAAGGCTGCAGGTATGAAGGGCGTGATCATCACCGCCAAGCACCATGACGGCTTCTGCCTCTGGCCTAATCCTGTAAGTCAGCACACAGTGGCTCAGAGCAGTTGGCGTGACGGACAGGGAGACGTCCTCAAGGAACTCTCAGAGGCCTGCGCAGAATATGGCCTGGAGTTCGGTATCTACATCTCTCCATGGGACAGAAACGATCCTCATTACGGCTCTGACGCCTACAATGATGTCTTTGTCAAGACTCTCGAGCATGCTCTCGGAAGTTACGGCGAGGTCTTCGAGCAGTGGTTCGACGGAGCGTGCGGCGAAGGCCCTAACGGCAAGAAGCAGACCTATGACTGGCCTCTCTTCTATTCTACCGTATACAAGATGCAGCCTGACGCTATCATATTCTCGAATGTAGGCCCGGGTTGCCGTTGGGTAGGAAACGAATACGGCAGTGCAGGCCGTACATGCTGGGGTACGATGAACATCGGTGAACTTACTCCTAGCAGCCCTGCCAACTGCGACATCCTGAACGAAGGTGAGGCTGACGGTGAGAAATGGGTTGCAGCCGAGACCGACGTGTCCATCCGTCCGGGCTGGTTCTGGAAGGAGTCGGAGAACGCAAAGGTCAAGAGCCTTCAGGAACTCCTCAAGATATACTATGAGAGTGTGGGACGCAACTCCCTTCTTCTTCTCAATGTCCCTGCAGACACACGCGGACATCTCCATGAAGTCGACTCTGTGCGCCTTATGGAACTCCGTGCCGCCATCGACGAGATATTCTCTACAGACCTTGCTGCGGGTGCTTCTGTTGAGGCATGCTGCGTACGTGGAGGAAGCCGCAGGTACGCTCCTGCAAACATTCTTGATGCCGATTATGATACTTACTGGGCTACTGATGACGATGTGCGCAAGGCTTCGTTTACGGTTACCCTTCCAGAGGCCCGTACATTCAACCGTGTCCAGATCCAGGAGTACATTCCTCTAGGACAGAGGGTTGCAGCATTCAGCATCGAGGCTCTCGGAGAGGACGGTCAGTGGAAGACCATCGCCAACGAGACGACCATCGGCTACAAGCGTATCGTCCATACTCCTGTCACTACGGCGACAGCAGTGCGCGTGAACATCGAAGATGCTCTTGCATGCCCTGTCATCAACGGATTCGCTCTCTTCATGGACAATATCTATGTAAGCGACGAGAAGGCCAATATCCCTGTGGGAGAAGTGAAGCCTGCGACCGAAGCACTCGTGCTCGACCTTGGGGAGGCAAAGGATACCAGAGGATTCACATATGCTCCTATATATAAAGGTGAGGGAGGCTGCATCGTCACATATGATCTCGAAGTGAGCGCAGACGGAAAGAAGTGGATCAAGGTCTATGAAGGAAAGATGTTCGAGAACATCATCAACAATCCTACATCCCGTGATGTGATGTTCGATGCTCCTATGAAGGCGAAGATGCTTCGTCTGACTCCTGTCAGAGTGGAAATCTCGGCAGGTGCTGCAGGACAGGCGCATGAAACATACGGAGTGTCTGAATTCAAGGTAATTGAATAAAAATGTGCTAAACTTTGCTAAATCGTTTTACACTTTCAAAAAATCACTTACCTTTGTCCGCGATATAGTGACCTGTTTTGAAAAAGGGATAAACAAGTAACAACTATATACCAATTATTAATTAACCAATAACACTTTTCCAAATTATGAGTAAACACTCTATGATGAAAGGTCTGGCTTCAGTCCTCATGACTGTTGTCGGCCTCTTCCTCTTCGCTGGAATCGGTTTTGCACAGGGGGGGGCAGTAGTCTCCGGTACTGTAATCGATGAATTCGGAGAGCCACTGATCGGTGCGAGTGTCTTTGTAGAAGGAAACTCGACAGTCGGAACCATCACTGACCTTGACGGTAACTACACCCTCACGGTTCCGGAAGAAGCGACTGCCCTGATTTTCTCTTACATCGGCATGAAGGATCAGGTAGAACAGATCAACGGACGCACAGTAGTGAACGTAACCCTCCTCACTGAGTTTGATGCTCTCGAGGCTACTGTCGTTACTGCGATGGGTATCTCAAAGTCTGAGAAGTCCCTCTCCTACAACGTTCAGGAGACTAAACTTGAGAACGTTACTCCTACAGGTTCATTCGTGAACTCACTCAACGGTAAGGTTGCCGGTGTATCAATCACCTCTTCTTCAGCCGGTATCGGTGGTGGCAGCCGTGTCGTGATGCGTGGTACAAAATCCCTTTCAGGAAACAACAACGCCCTCTATGTGATCGACGGTATTCCTATGCCATCCCTCTCCGGAGACCAGCCTGAAGGCGTATTCGCCGGTGCAGGTTCTACAGGAGACGGTCTTTCGGCCATCAACCCTGACGACATCGAGAGCATTTCAGTCCTCTCAGGTCCTTCAGCAGCCGCTCTCTACGGTTCTTCTGCTGCAAACGGTGTCGTGATCATCACTACCAAGAAGGGTGCAAAGGATGATTTCTCAATCAACTACTCAAACAGCACTTCGTTCTCGAATGCCTACATCATGCCTCGTTTCCAGAACACTTACGGAACTACAGAGGCAGGTTCATACCAGAGTTGGGGTGAGAAACTTGCAACTCCTGCAGCCTACAGTCCAAGAGACTTCTTCCAGACAGGCTACAACACTACAAACTCTCTGAGCCTTTCTACAGGTAACGAGAAGAACCAGACTTACTTCTCTTTGGCGTCTACCAACGCAGAGGGTATCATCCGCAACAACGACTATGATCGTTACAACTTCTCTATCAGGAACACTTCAAACTTCCTCGATGAGAAACTCACTCTCGATCTCAGTGCTTCTTACTCTCACATCCGCGAGCAGAACATGATCTCTCAGGGACAGTATTCAAACCCTGTTCTCCCTGTATATCTCTTCCCTGCAGCAGATGACTTCGAGCGTATCAAGATCTACGAGCGTTACAACGCCGAGCGTAACTTCAAGACCCAGTTCTGGCCATATGAGAACGAACTCACAATGCAGAACCCTTACTGGGTGACTGACCGTCAGAAGTTCGTCAACAACAAGACCCGTGTCATGGGATCCGCTCAACTCAAGTATGAGATCACTGACTGGCTCAACATCTCAGGACGTGCAAAGATCGACAGGAACATCGAGACACATGAGAAGAAGTTCTCTGCTTCTACCCTCGAACTCCTTGCAAGAGACAGCAAGTACGGTTCTTACGGTAAGCGTGACCTTGAGAACACTCAGATCTTCGCTGAGGCTCTCCTCAATGCAAACAAGTATTTCCTTGATGACCAGCTTTCTCTCACAGCAATGATCGGTACCAACATGGAGTACACCAACTTTGCAGATCAGAGCATCGAAGGCGGTTTCAAGTCAGTAGCAAACGTGTTCTCACTTGCCAACATCGACAGGACTCATCCGCAGACCTATGTTGATGCCAGCGGATATAAGATCATGAAGCAGGCCATCTTCGCCAACGTTCAGTTGGGATGGAAGGGCATGGTCTACCTCGATGTCACAGCACGTAACGACTGGACTTCGACTTTCGCAAAGTCTGACTACAAGTCATTCTTCTATCCTACAGTAGGTCTTTCAGGAATCTTCACAGAGATCTTCCCAAGCCTCAAGGGCAACGTCCTCAGTTACATGAAGGCTCGTCTTTCTTACTCTGAGGTGGGTAACGACCCGGATCCGTTCCTCACTATCCCTACTTACCCTATCTCAATGGGTACAGTGAACATCGCTACGAGAATGGTCAACACAGACCTTCAGCCGGAGCGTACCAAGTCTTGGGAAGTCGGTCTGAACACCTACTGGTTCAACAACAGACTCAAACTCGATGCTACTTACTACCACTCAAGCACCTACAACCAGTTCTTCGAGCCTACACTCTCGACTGCATCAGGTTATTCTTCAGTGATAGTGAACGCCGGTCAGGTTAACAACCAGGGTATCGAACTCTCTGCAAGTTGGGATCAGGACTTTGCATGCGGTCTCAACTGGAGAACATACATGACCTACTCACACAACCAGAACAAGATCGTTTCTCTCCTTGACGAGTGGACAACTCCTACAGGCGAGGTCGTATCCCTCAAGGAAATGGAAGTAGGCGGTATGGCCGGTATGAAGACCATCCTCAAGGAAGGCGGTTCGATGGGTGACATCTATGTGACTACCCTCAAGACCGATGAGCACGGTGCAATCTATGTTCATCCTTCAAACCAGACAGTTACAGCAGACTACAACACATATGTATACGCTGGCGACACTGCTCCTAAGCATCTTCTCAGTTGGGGCAATGAGTTCAACTTCAAGGGCTTCAACCTCAACTTCCTCTTCAACGCAAGACTCGGTGGCGTGGTCGTTTCAAAGACTCAGGCAGTCATGGACTACTACGGTATATCTCAGGCTACTGCGGATGCCCGTAACAACGGCGGTGCTCTTGTAAACGGAAGACTTATCCCTGCCAAGGAGTATTATCAGACAGTAGGTTCAGGAAGCGGCGTACTTTCACAGTATGTATATGACGCTACCAACATCCGTCTCGGCGAACTTTCATTCGGCTACAACTTCCCTGTACAGAACTGGTGCAAGTGGCTCAAGGGCCTCAATGTATCATTCGTGGCTCACAACCTCGTGATGATCTACATGAACGCACCGTTCGATCCTGAGATGACAGCATCTACAGGCACATACGGCCAGGGTGTTGACTACTTCATGCAGCCAAGCGTACGCAACCTTGGATTCTCAGTAAAACTTAAATTCTAATAATTGCCGCAAAAGTTATGACTATCAATATGAAAAATATTCTTAAAGGTCTTGCTGTGGCAGTTTGCTTCAGCACCTTGCTGACCGCTTGTACGAAGAACTTCGAGTACTTCAATACAAACCAGCACGAGGCTACGGAAGAGCAGATGAATCAGGACGGTCTCAAGACAGGTTCTTTCTTCTCTCAGATGCTCAGGACCGTATACATATATAATGACGGTGTAAATCTCGACTCTGACTATCAGATCGCATACAACCTTCTTGCTGACTCATACGCAGGATACCTTGCTCCGACTATCGCAAGCAACAACGGTGTCCACTGCGGAAGTTACTTCATGACAGAGTCATGGAGAAGGGCAATGTTCTCGTTCTCCTATACAAAGGGTGTGGCAGCATATGTACAACTTTCCAAGGTTGTCGCAGATCAGGAGCATGTAATGGCTCTTGCAGACATCGTGAAGGTTGCCATCATGCATCGAGTGACCGATTACTATGGTCCTATCCCTTATTCAAAGATCGGTGCTTCTCTCAATGTGGAGTATGACTCTCAGGAGGATATCTACAATCAGTTCTTCGAGGAACTCGGTGCAGCAATCGAGGTTCTGAACGAGTACAAGAATGCAAATCCTGGCAGCACAATCCTTGCCGAGTACGATATCGTATACGGTGGTGATGTGACAAAGTGGGTCAAGTTCGCGAACTCCCTCCGTCTCCGTCTTGCAATGCGTGTTGCATATGCTGACGCTGCTCTTGCACAGGCTGAGGCTGAGAAGTCAATTGCAGATGTTACCGGAGTGATGACTGAGGCAGCAGACGTTGCATGCATCAGCAAGACTATGGTGACATATACCCACCCTCTTGTTACCATCAACGGCTTCAACGACGGTGATACCCAGATGGGTGCTTCAATGGATGTATACCTCAACGGTTACAAGGATCCACGTGCCAGCAAGTACTTCAAGCAGGCAGGTAATGGTGGTTACCATGGCGTGAGAAACGGTATCCATACATCTAACTGGGGTGCATACAGAAACGCTGCAGGTAATGTTTCCGCTCCTAACATGGATGCTGCTGCCCTTACCTGGATGACTGCTTCCGAGGTGGCATTCCTCCGTGCAGAGGGTGCCCTCCGCGGATGGGACATGGGCGGTACCGCTCAGGCTTTCTATGAGCAGGGTGTAAGACTCTCGTTCGAGGAGACCGGTGCAGGCAGCGCAGATTCATACCTCGCTGATGCAAAGTCAACTCCTGCTGATTTTGTCGATGCAACAAACAACGGTGGTAATTCTGCTGCTCTCAGCGATGTTACAATCGCTTGGGACGAGGAAGCCACAGATGAGGTGAAACTTGAGAAGATCATCACTCAGAAATGGCTTGCCATCTATCCTAACGGCTGCGAGGCTTGGGCTGAGTATCGTCGTACAGGTTATCCTGCCCTTCTCCCTGTTCTCAACAACGACAGTGAGGGTGCAGTGAACACAGACCTCCAGATCCGTCGTGTCCCTTATCCACACGATGAGTATTCTACCAATGCTGCCGGTGTCGCTTCAGGCGTCGCTAAACTTGGCGGTTCTGACAATGCAGGTACAAAACTTTGGTGGGACAAGAAATCTCGTTAATAAGAAATGACAATGAACAAGATA
>JAFVHZ010000226.1 GCA_017474265.1 Bacteroidales bacterium
AAAAGAACTTCCGTCCTTTCTCATCGCATTGCGTTTCAGGACTATACGGTAGTCCACGTGTGCCGTCTTCAACTGCTCGGCAACTCTGACTTCCGGATCACGGACGGTATATCCCACCTTGAGCAGTCCCTTATGCGAAGGCACGCCCACGAGTTCATATGCATATATCACAGGTGTGTCAGCAACCCTGTTCTGAAGGAGATTTGTCTTTGCCATAATATGTCTGTTCTATTATGCTGTATTCTTATTGTCTCAGACATATCGGCAGGAAATCTTCTACTTTTGGGTCTTTCCGTATCCAGGCCTTCCCTTTTCGCTAAGATATCTTCTTCCTGATTCATGCATCTGGCTGTAACCGCTTACGGGTTTCCTGTATTTCTTGACTGAAATGATGTCTTCTCCCAGAACAGCCTCGATCTTTGCGATGGTGGCTATGGTGAAGTTGTGCTGTCCGCTCATCCATTTGGATATTTCTGCGTTCTTTTTGCCCATCGCTATTGCGAGATCGGTCTTGCTCCATCCTTTGCGTTCAAGAATTTCGCTTATATGTGCGGCTATTGCGAAAGAATGAGCGCTCATGCGTCTGCTATCTTCCGGAATCTTTGAGTATGCCTCATCGAATAACGGGTCGGAATAATATACTGTTGCCATATCAGTCGATGTGTATTTTCAGATTGTATATTTCTGTATGTAAGTCCTTTCCTTCATTTTCCAGATCTGATAATTCTTTGTCTATCATCTGCAATGTCTTGACATGTTCTGATAGTGTCTGGTCCTCATTGTAAGTTCTCGTTGTCTTTATTCCACCTCCTCCGATTATCAATAATTTATCCGAGATGCGGATGCAGTACAGTCTTAATGTCCCGTTCTGTTTCTGCCTGCCTGAAGTAAGTAAAGGGATGGCGCAAACTCTGTCGTTCATCTTTCCCTCTGGCCGGAAAAAGGATTCCTTTACTCCATTCTCCACAATTCCTGCCAGTGATTTAATGATCTGCTCATAGTCATTCAGCAAATGGTTGTTCTTTACATTCCTGAATGTTATGATGAATTCCTGCAGTTCCGTATGTTCCTTCCCGTCAATCTTTATGGAAAAGATTTCTGCAGCATCTGTCAGCCTGAACGGCACAAATTCCACCTGTCTCATATCCTGCATATATTTGTTGTTGCAAATATATGTATAATATTTTATGAAACAAGTGTTTTTGTGTAAAATCAGTTAACTTATAAGTTAAAAATCCTACCAATATGTCAAAGAACTTATGTATGATGTTTTCTTTATTCCATCGGTCGTATCATTGATTCGATGAAAGCGATCTCATCCTCGGTCAGATTGTACTTTTTGTAGAGCATCTCGTCAGTCCAAGGATGGGAATAGTCCTGAATTGGAACGAAAATATAACATCCTTTTGATATGTTTTGTGTGTTTTTTACCAGTGACATCATGAATCTGAAGAACCTTGTTTTCATATATGAAACCAAGTGTTTTGCTTCTTTCACTGAATTCATTTCACTTATGACCAAATAGGTTTCTGTACATGCTGACTTTGGTTCTGCAATTATCGGCTGACTTATGATCATATGAGGATATTCGTCACCGCCTGGACTTGCTTTTGATACTATGACTTTGTACTTACCAATAAGATCTTTATTTTTAAGTACACAGTCAGGAGATATAAAACCGTTCTCTCCGAATCTATATAACTTTATGAAATGCTTGTCATCTTTTCTCGTTGTGAATCCGCTATAATTTGAGTCAAGTCCAAACGGTTTTCTGGAACTTACTACATCTCCATACGTGTTTTCTTTTTTGATAGCCACTTTCCGGAGAATTTCAATCGCAGTGTTGTAACGTATAAACACTTCTGCGTTACCTTCTTTTAAATATCTGGCAGAGTATTCAATTGAGTCCTTTATGTGGCTGTAGATATGGCATTTACCATTATGTTCTCTATCCCAAAGAAAATAACATACTCCACCTCTTATGTTTACTCCAGGAAAGCAATCTTTGGTTTCAGGAAAGTCATGCAGGATTTTTAACGATTTATCTCTAATCATTTGTTCTCTAAAAGAATCAAGACCTTTTCCTCCGGAATACCACCTTGCGGGAATAATCATTGATAAGAATCTAGGGTTTAGTCTTAATGCTTGTTGAACAAATAAATGATACAGAGGTGCAGCAGATGAATCTCTTCCACCGCCATCTGTAAGTTGATACGGCGGATTTCCAATAATTACATCGAATGTCATATTTCCTGTGAGTTGAGACGGATTGTCCGTGTGAATGAATTGATAAGCATATTGCTCGGCATCGGTTCCTCTGTCATAGACCGACTGACTGGCTCCGCAGAAACGGCATTTCCCTCCCACCCAAGTGTGCTGGATAGCCTCATATCGGATGTTGCCTTCCGGGTTGTCGAATCTGGAAACTGCAAATCTGCCGTTGGCGGTCTTTGAGCAATATACCGACCTTCTGGCGAGCAGGGCTGTCAGTTCAGTGCAGGCGATTCCATAGACCTGATTGTGCATTATATGGTCTATGCGTTCCAGCCTGTCCTGAATCTGATCTTCAAGGCCCTTGTCAAGCCTTTTCACAATCTCACGTAGGAATACTCCGCTCTTTGTGAACGGATCAAGAAACCTTGTCTTCGGACTCCTGAAAAGTTCCTGCGGAAGCAGGTCCAGGACCTGATTTGCAAGAGAAGGGGGAGTGAATACCTCGTCGTTGCTTAAGTTTGCGATGCAGTTGAGTACATCAGGATTGTAACTGTTCACCATAGGCCTCTGCGGATAGTTTTAGAAAGTGAACCGGTGCGTATGTCTCGCAGGGCAGGTCAGAGAAAAGATCATCCGGTTCTCCCTCTCCGACGAGATAGGAGAACTCGTAATCCCTCCTGTTGACCATCCCTTTACCGATAAATCCCCATTCGCAGATATGAATCCACTCATCCGGACGGTCCACGCGCTTGTATGTAAGCGCGTCCCCGTGGATGATGTTTTTGGAAAGAAGAAACTTCACGCTCTCAATGCATTCAGATTTGCATTTAGACTTGAACAGAGCGGAGTACTGCTGAGTGAAATAGTCCAGAAGCCGTTTGCGGCAAGCCTCGGCATTGTCGGCAAGCAGTTCTATCCCATAGATGCTTGATACAGACTGCACAGCAGCCTGCTCGTATTGCAACTGGGTGTACTTCTTCGCTTTTACGCGGCCTTCGCATACAGCGAGTTTCCGACGGAGAATCTCAATGAGAAAGTTCCCGTCACCGCACG
>JAFVHZ010000227.1 GCA_017474265.1 Bacteroidales bacterium
CATAGTCCAGTAAAACAAGGATTAAGACCTCTTCTATAAGCAATACATTCAGGAGTGTTAGTATAGTCCAGTAAAATAAGGATTAAGACATTCGTGAATTGAATTGTGTATATTTCATTTTTGTGATCATAGACCATAGTCCAGTAAAATAAGGATTAAGACTTTCTGGATTTCCTTCTGACGCTTTCCTTCCCAGCGATCATAGACCATAGTCCAGTAAAACAAGGATTAAGACTCAGGTTCCCATGGTTTCCCCAATCCCATCTCTCATCATAGACCATAGTCCAGTAAAAAGTGGGGATAAGATGGTAGTGAGAACGGAGGATGTATGTAATACTCTGAGGTTCACTCAATTAGAAAAAGCAGGTGTTCCCGGTGCTACGAATTTTGTCAGCACCGGGAACATTTGTTGTTTATTATCATCTTCACAAGTACCTAATAATCAGAAATATACAAAACAAGAAATCATCAACCAGCGATTCCGGTGCTGAACAGGATGGAATGATGTCTGATGTCAGGGAATATTGTTCAATGGGCCCATTGAGCGGTCAGAATGCATCCCTGTCAGGATTTTCCGCTCAACGGGACCACGACATTCAAGAAGGTAATGATATACAACTTTACACAATAGTCATGAAACACCAACCAGAATCAAAAAATCCTCCTTCTTTTTGATTCCAAATGGGAAAAATCAGTGAAAACCACTTTTTTTACACAAAACAGACATCAGAATCAGTAATTCGCCCGACTTTTTGATTCTAACCGGAGAACTGCATCTCACCAGGGCTTTAAAAACTGAGCCTGTTTTAAACAGAACGCCATCAACACTCCCTTACGCCTTGAATGTTTGAAGGTTCAGAAATGGTAAAGGTTTCCATTCAAGAATTGCCCGGAAGGAGAAGCGGATTTGGCCGAATTTAGTTATATTTGCACTAGTATGGTTACATCAAGGACATATCATTCGCTCCATCTGGACATCGCAACGAACGGTTCGGACAAGATCTGCTATATCATGCTGCCGGAGATGCTCAAGGAATCGGAGCACCAGTGGCTGGAGCAGATGGCTGAAAGGTACAAGTCGAACTTCATCGTCATTTCAGGAATGGAATGGGATGACGACCTGACCCCATGGAAGGCTCCGGGACTCAAGGGAGGCGAATTCGGCGGAAAGGCAAAGTACCTTCTGGACCGTCTCAAAGGCGACTTCTTCGCCATCGAGAACTCCATGCAGTTGAACCGCCAGAAAAGATACTTGATCGGAGTATCCCTATCCGGCCTTTTCGCAGTATGGGGCACAGGAGTCACTCCCCTCTTCGAGGCGGTCGGATCCGTATCGGGGTCCCTCTGGTACGACGGATTCATCGACTGGCTGAAAGGAAGGCAGGAATTCCATTGCAGCAGATACTACTTCTCCCTCGGCGAAAAGGAAAAGGACGGGAAGAACAAGCGACTGGCATCGGTGGAGGAAGCCACCAAAGAAACCATAGACATCCTCAAGTCAGTCGGAAAGGAAGTTCACTTCGAATACAACGAAGGCAATCATTTCGGTCCGCTCATCCAAAGAATTGAAAAGAGCATCCAATATCTCTTCACAGAAGAAATCCAGCCTATTTTGGAATATAATATTGGTAACAGGAAATAGTATTTACCAGACTCTTACACCTGTGACGAATAATCGCTGGGAACTGACACAGTTGTGGCGAAATCGGTTCAAAATCAAGTGTTTTGCCCACTACTGTGTTGCCTTTAGGCCCAAACTCGTCACAGTTGTCACACTCCAGCATGTCCCCCGGCATCACATCTTCACAGAAAAGATGCACAAACTATCAATAGGAATATTATCTTTGCATTGGGGCGGGTACACATGTCCGGCCTCAAAGAAGAACCCGACATAAAATACACAAGAAAATGAAGAAGATATATTTCGCCGGATCGATCAGGGGCGGAAGGGTGGATGCAGACCTTTACAGACGCATGATAGAATACATCCAGAGGACAGACATCGTACTCACCGAGCACATCGGCCACCCGGAACTGAATGTCCTTGAAAAAGGCAAGGAGGACGAGGAAATCTACAATCAGGACACCACGTGGCTCCTTGAAAGCGACCTTCTGATCGGAGAATGCACCTGCCCGTCTCTCGGAGTCGGTTACGAACTGGCATATGCGGAAGCGCACGGCAAGCCTTGCCACATCTTCTACGACAGGAACAAGACCCAACTCTCCGCCATGCTCCGAGGCAACCCGTACTTCACCGTGTACCCATACGAAAAGGAAGAGGACATCTACCCTGTCATCGACAGAATCCTGAACAGGAAATAAAAACACTCCATACAAAATCACCGGACCGGAATTCCCTACCGGAACAACCACAAATACCCGAACTACCATATATACCGGAACAACCACAAAACCCGGAACGACATTGTATAAGCACACCATCATAGCCGCACAGACAATCCTCTGCCTGACAATCCTTTCAGGCAGCATCTGCCATGCCCGGACACTCACAAGAAATCACGAAACCATAGTAGTCTACGCTCCTGGTCCGGATGACGACCATTACGTCAACAATGCCGTACTGACCCGTTTCAAGGGCCGATACTGGTGCATGTGGCAGAGTTCAGCCAAAGACGAGGACTCGCCCGACACGCATGTATGCATCAGCAGCAGTCGTAACGGAAAGAAATGGAGCAGACCCAAGACCATCGCCCACTGCACCGACAGCACCTTTGCCACTCCGGGAGGTTGGATCGTCCACAACGACACTCTGACCGCCTTCATAAACGTATTCAAGGACATCAAGGCCGGAGGCAGGGCATTCTATATCACCACAGGAAACGGAAGGAAATGGTCTTCGCAGAAGCCTGTCCTTATGGCAGACGGCACTACCATGAACGGCATCCTCGAACAGGACCCGCACAGAATAGATGAAAGCAGGATAGTGGGCGCAGCACATTTCAGACCTGGACTGAAGGCCAGACCAATATACACCGATGACCTCAGTGGGCATGGCGGATGGAAGATCGGACGGATAAGAATGGAGGACAAAGGCACACAAAGCAGAGGACTGGAACCGAGTCTGTACCTGAAACCGGACGGAACGATAGTCATGCTCTTCCGTGACCAGGCTTCGTCATTCAGGAAACTCTCGTCAGAAAGCAGAGACAGAGGCCGGACATGGTCGGAACTATATCTCACCGACCTTATAGACTCCCGTTCCAAGCAGTCAGCCGGAAACCTCCCAGACGGAAGGGCATATATAGTCAGCAACCCCACCGGATCAAAAGACCGCACCAGACTTGGAATAGCCTTCAGCACGGACGGCACAGATTTCAGTGACTATATCATCCTGCGGGACCGTGATGACCTGAGCGTACAGCAGAAGAAAGGTAAATACAAGACCATAGGATACAGTTATCCTAAGACCTTCGTCCACAAGGAATACATTTACATAAGTTATTCAGAAAACAAGGAAAAGATAGTCATCACACGGATGCGTATACCGGAAATTGACTAAATTTGCATGTTGGTAAAACGTAAAAGTATGAAAAGATTCTTCATCACATTGTCAATATTCATCCTTTCATTGCTTGCAACAGACATTCAGGCACTTCCAAAAGGATATGAGGCAAAGACTGCAAGACTTGCAGAAAGACTTGTAGAAAGTTCAGTCACAGGAAATTACAACAAGACATACCAGGCCCTTCGCAATATCCAGAGATACGAATACCGCCTTCAAAGCAAAGAAGAACTGATGCGCTTCTACAACGACCTCCACATTGCCGTGGCCGGCGAATGCGACAGGAAGGGCATCGATGCTGAAGGAAAGTCCGAGATGAAGGCCATAGTAGACGCTCTCTTCTCCGAAAAACTCAGAGAAGAGGCGAAAAAACTATAGACTGCTGCCTCCGATGAAACTTCTCAGGAGCGAGGTAGAAGGCACATCCTTATCCGACACAGGATTGAAATAACTGAGGAACTTCCTAAGCCTGTGCGCCTCGCCATATTCCGGGCAATTCTTCGGAACCGTCATGAGGATGCGCTCTGCATGGGCCCGGATGACAGCAAACTCCACAAGGTATGCCGAGTTGAACAGGACGTCGGCATTTTCCTGATAAGGATATATCCATTTTACTTCAGAACGACGCACGTTAGGCCAGTGCATGATGGACTCACGCGCTGTGAAGGCGCCCTTGTTGAAGTCGCGGACGATACGGCGAAGAAGACGGTTGTCGCTCGTCGGTATGCAGTTGTGGTCGTCCAGAGATATGCTCGTGATGGTATTGATGAATATCCTGTATTTCAGTGAATCGTCCACCATATCGGTCAGACGCGGGTTGAGTGCATGGATGCCTTCGATGATCAGAATGGAACCGGGCTCCAGTTTCAGTTTTCTCCCGTTGAATTCACGCAATCCGGTAACAAAATTATATTCAGGCACTTCCACAGTCTCGCCATCAAGAAGTCTGAGTACGTCCTTCTGCAGATAGGCATGGTCGACGGTATCGAAATTGTCGAAATCGAATTCACCGTCCGGAAGCCTCGGAGTGTCTAGACGGTTCACGAAATAGTCATCCGTCGAGAATGATACAGGACGGATTCCGCAGGCCTTCAACTGGATGCTCAGACGCTTGCAGAAGGTGGACTTTCCGCTTGAACTCGGTCCGGTGATCAGTACCAGACGGATAGGGTTCTCAGGGTCGTTTACACGGCTTTCTATTTCTTCTGCAATCTGGACTATCTTCTTCTCCTGCAGTGCTTCGGCTATCTTTATCAGGTCTCCGGCCTCCCCTCTCTGACATGCCAGGTTCACATCACCCACATTGTCCAGTCCCATTATCCTGTTCCATCTCAGGTTCTCGCTGAAAACTTCGAAAGTCTTCGGCTGCTCATAGAACGGAGCCAACTGTTCAGGAGCATGACGGTCAGGAACACGAAGAAAAAGACCGCCCCGGTACATGGTAAGACTCCACACCTTCATATATCCCGTGCTTGGAAGAAGAGCCTCATAATAATAGTCAGGAGTACCGTCGAGAGTGTAATAGTTCACATATACGTCACCCGAAGTCTCGATAAGTTTCACCTTGTCCTCATACCCCATTCCGCGGAAGGTCTCAATCGCCTCCTCTGCCAGGACTTCGTGCCTGCGGAAGAGCATATCGGCCTCGACGATCTCCTTCATCCTGCCGATAATGACCTCAAGGTCAGCGGCATCCGGTGCCGCGCCTCCACCCAGGTCAATAGAGCAGAAATATCCCTTTGATATAGGACGGCGAAGGACAACTCTTGCTTCCGGATAAAGGTCGCGTGTGGCCTTGCACAGAAGGAAACAGAGGGAATTGCAGTAGACTATCCTTCCCAGATATGAAGTGTAGTCTAGAAATTCCACCTGCCTGCTGTTGAAGGCCCGGTATTTCAAGCCCTGACACACATTGTTGACCCTTGCAGCGAGAATGGGATAAGGATGTTCAAAATCCTGCTCGAAGGCAGGAAGCATCTCAAGCAGTGTAGTCCCTTCAGGAAAGGTCCTGCTTGTCTTGGTATTGACACAAAAAATCTTCACCATCTGATCATCGGTTTTGATATCGGATGGTGAAGATACTAAATATTTTTGGACTTACGCCTATTTTTTAGGATGGATGTCCAGTTTGACAGGCTTGATCATGTTCTCCGGAGCAAGGATAGTGTCGAGGTCCTCCTTGTCGAGGATATCATGTTCAAGAACCAGGTCATATACGCTCTTGCCTGTAGCCATGGCTTCCTTGGCGATCTTTGTAGAGTTCTTGTAGCCGATGACAGGATTGAGGGCAGTCACGACTCCGAAACTGTCATGTACATACTTGAGACACTCCTCTTCGTTTGCCACAATGCCGTCCACACAATTGACGCGGAGCGTGTCGAAGCCGTTCATCATGATCTCTGCAGATTCAAAGCAGCACTGAGC
>JAFVHZ010000228.1 GCA_017474265.1 Bacteroidales bacterium
GGATGCAGTCCTGCTTCTGCCAGAGAGCAGCCACATTGAGAGGATGGAATCCGTCCACATCCTTTTCCTTTGCAATGGTCGCTATCACCTTATCCTCGCTTATATGCTTAGGGAGAGGCAGCTGTACCAGGATGCCGTCAACGGTATCGTCTGCATTGAGTTCCTCGATAAGGCCGAGAAGTTCAGCCTCTGAAATGGTATCCGGCTTGCGGATGGTAGTATTCCTGATACCGACATACTCGGAAGCCTTCGCCTTGCCTGTAACATATGACACGCTGCCCGGATCCTCACCCACAAGAATCACCACAAGATGCGGCACACGTCCATATTTCTCCGGAAACAGAGCGACCTGCTCCTTCATCTCATCCTTCAGCCTTGCTGAAAGTTCCTTTCCTGAAATTATTTTTGCCATTACAACACCCTCCAACCTATATCTCTACGATAGAAAAGATTGTCACACTTGATAGATTCCACTGCAGCAAGAGCCTTGTCGTGAGCCTCCTGAAGGTCGTTTCCGAAGCCAACTACCATAAGCACGCGGCCTCCTGCAGTATAATATTTTCCATCCTTCAGGGATGTACCCATATGGTAGATCCTGACATCTCCGAGATTCTCTGGGAAATTGATTTCAAAGCTCTTGTCATAAGAGCCGGGGTATCCCTTCGAAGCCATCACGAATCCCATGGTGACCTCCTTCTTCCACTCGATCTGCGGCATAGGTGTATGGTCGGCCACAGCAGAGAAGATGTCATAGATATCGGTCTCCAGACGAGGAAGAACCACCTCTGGCTCAGGGGCGCCGAAACGGCAGTTGAACTCGATGACCTTAGGTCCCTGAGGGGTCTTCATAAGTCCGCCGTAGAGGACTCCGGTGAAAGGACATCCTTCTGCAACCATTGCCGCTGCTGTCGGCTTCATGATTTTCTCCATCGCAAACTCGATATCCTCGTCGGTGATGATAGGCACCGGAGAATATGCACCCATTCCGCCTGTATTCGGGCCCTTGTCGCCCTCATAAGCACGCTTATGATCCTGAGAAAGAGTCATCGGATACACGTCCATGCCGTCCACAAAGCACATGAACGAGAATTCAGGACCGGTAAGGAACTCCTCCACCACGACCTTGCCTTTTCCGAACTTGTCGTCAAGGAGCATGTCCTTCAAGGTAGCATCTGCCTCCTCCAGAGTCTCAGGAATCACGACACCCTTGCCGGCAGCCAGACCGTCATATTTCAAGACAACAGGGAAAGAGCCCTTCTTCACATATTCCAGAGCGGCATCATAGTCCTCGAAAGTCTCGAATGCTGCTGTAGGGATGTCATATTTCGCCATCAACTGCTTCGCAAAATCCTTACTTGCCTCGATGGTGGCAGCAGCCTTCGAAGGGCCGAAGATGCGCAGACCGGCATCCTTGAACGCATCTACGACTCCTGCAGCAAGGGCCACTTCCGGGCCTACTACCGCAAGGTCCACACCGTTCTCAAGAGCAAAAGCCTTGAGTCCCTCGACATCGGTATCCTTTATGGCAACACACTCTGCCTGCTCTGAAATGCCGGCATTGCCCGGTGCACAATAGATCTTTCCTACCTGAGGACTGCGGCTCAGCGCATCCACAATCGCATGCTCGCGGCCACCGCCGCCGATTACCAGTATTTTCTTCATATTTTTCAACATTAAATCTATTTTCAACGATATTCAACTTATCACTTCACTGAAGGGCGTGCATAAATATGAAAAAATATAAATCCACGTTACCCTTCTCCTAAATCCTCTTCCTCGGGAAGAGGACTTACTATCGCTTCGCTCAAAGTTTTTCAACATTAAATCTATTTTCAACGATATTCAACTTATCACTTCACTGAAGGGCGCATTATCTCTTCAGGATGGCAATCAGTCTGCGAATATACAACAAATCCCGCAGATTTCATTAATTTTGCAGAATGAGCCTGAAGGACCATGCAGCAAGACTTGCTTCCGACATCAGAAACGGTGACAAGGAGGCTTACGAACTCTTCTACAGGATGGAGTTCAACAATCTTGTGCACTTCGTCGAAAGTTACACCCACGACCGCCAGTCGGCAGAGGACATAGCGCAGGAGACCCTCTTCACCCTATGGGACAGGCGAAGCACCTTGAATCCTGACAGAGACCTCAGACCGTTCACATACCGCATTGCAAGAAACAGGACCATCAATGCCCTGAAAAGGAAGTCCCTGTTTGCAGACCGGAATCTCAGAAGCAGCATCACGGACGAAATAATGGCCCTGAAGGACGAGTCAATGGAAGGCCTCATCGAATCTCTGGAACTGGAGCATCTGATCGAAGACATCTACAGCAACCTTCCCGAAACGGCACGCGAATCCTTTGAAATGAGCAGAAAGGAGGGGATGACCAACAAAGAGATCGCGGAGCATAAAAACTTGAGCATAAAGGCAATAGAATACCACATACGCATCTCACTCCGGATGTTCAGAAAAATGTTGGGCGAATATCTTGATGGAGGCCTTTAGGGTAAAGGGGAAAAGTTTTGTAATATATATAAATGAACACTGACCACATAATCGAGAAGAACAGAAAAGTCTTCAGCACTTTCCCTGATACGCCATATCTGGGAGAAATAAGACCGCGGAAAAAGCGGATGAAAGCGCTGACTCTGATGACCAGAGCGGCAGCCGTACTGTTCATTCCTTTAGCCATTTATACGGTAATCGACCTCATGTCAGACAGCAAGGTCACGGAAGCGCAGGATGACATCGCTATGACAGAGCGGCTCTACAGGGTCGACAACGGAGTGAAGGGAAAGGTGACCCTGCCAGACGGCACTACAGTACAACTCAACAGCGGAAGCGAACTTCTTCTATCTGACAGTTTCAGCAGTGAACGTTCCGTATCCCTCAAAGGCGAAGGATATTTTGAAGTCAAGGCTGACACATCGAATCCGTTCTACATAAAGACACCGAAGGACGTGACGATAAAGGTCACGGGAACCACCTTCAATCTCTGCTGCTATCAGGAAGAGCAGGAAGTGAAACTGAGCCTGATCAAAGGTTCTGTGGAAGTCATGAAGGACAGCAGGACATTGTACCGGATGACGGAACAGGAAGAGGTCAGCATACTTGGAGAAGAAATCATTACCGTAACGGAAGTTGCTGAAGAATCTACGGCATGGACCACGGGAAGTCTGATGTTCGAGGATACATCCATGAAGGAAGTCATTTCCAGAATGGAAAGATGGTATGGAAAGAAAATCGTCGTCAACGACCCGTCCATCTACGAATCATCATTTACAGGAGATTTCAGATCCGAATCCATCGGACAGGTGCTCGAACTCCTCCGAATCACGTCAGGAATCAACTACACCGTAGAAGAGGACAAGATTACGTTATCCAAGGAATAGAGAACATAAAACTCAAAAAAAGGCATCTCCGTTTAGGGTAGATGCCTTTTTTATTGTAATAAAGGAAAATGATGCCTATGAAACACATCTCAAGACTGCTTACGGCAATTCTGGCAGCATTGCTGCTCTTCTCCGCCGGCGCAGACATCAACGCACAGGAAAGACTGATCTCCGTCAATGCAAAGGAAGTTCCCCTCAGTGACATCCTGAAATCGATTTCAGCCCAGAGCGACTATCGCTTCGTCTACAATAACAAAGCGATCGATGTCGAAAGGAAGATCTCGGTCAAAGCAACAGGCAAAGACATCAGGACTGTCCTGGAAAAGGTTCTCAAAGGGACCGGAATCACATTCACCATCATGGAAAGGCAGGTGGCTCTGTCTCCTGCGCCTGAAAGAACGGAAGGGAAACAGACCGACGCTACAAAGCGCTCCAGAGCCATCACCGGAAAGGTGACGGACAGCAATGGCGAAGCCCTTCCCGGTGCTGACGTGTTCGTTGACGGCACCACAAACGGTGCCGTCACGGACATAGACGGCAACTATACGATTATCGTACCTGACGACGAAAGCACTGTGCTGGTCTTCAATTTCATAGGCATGAAGCAGCAGAAGGCGGAAGTCGGTGACAGGGAGCAGTACGACATCACCATGACTATGGACACCCAATATCTTGAGCAGGTGGTGGTGACCGGTTACCAGACCATCTCAAGAGAGAGGTCGGCAGGCTCGTTCGCCAAGGTGGAAGGTGCTGCAGTCCAGGACAAAGGCAATGCCCATGGAGACATCCTCAGGGCATTGGAAGGAACTGTGGCTGGACTGAATGTCAACACGACAGCAGAGGGAACCACATATCTGATCCGCGGCATAACATCCATCAATTCAAGTACAGAACCGCTTTACATCGTGGATGGTGTGCCGATGTCGAGGGAACAGGTCAGCAGAATGGTCAATCCCAACGACGTGAGCAATGTAAGTTTCCTGAAAGATGCGACAGCAGCATCGATATGGGGTGCCCAGGCTGCCAACGGCGTCATGGTCATAACCACAAAAACAGGTACTGACAACGGCAGACTGAGCATCAGTTACAACGGCTCGTACACATTCAAAGGAAAGCCTTCATACAGTTATCAGGACATGATGACCAGTGCCGACTTCATAAGGACGGCGACTGAAGTCTTCGACCCGGACACATACACATGGGCCGACATCAACCGTACGACATTCGGATCCTCTTCCAATTTCCCTGTCGTGCATCCGCATGAAGACGCTCTTTACAGATATTTCATGGGCGAAATCAGTACAGCAGAAAAGGATGCGATCCTATCCCGTCTGAGCGGAAGTGACGGAAGAAAGGAATATGAGAAATACTTCATGAGCAATTCCTTCCTTACCAACCATTCCCTCTCGCTGTCAGGAGGAAACGGACGCAACAGTTACTACGCATCTTTGGAATACCAGCGCGAACAAGGCACATCCCAGGACCTGTCGGACGAATACAAGATATATCTCCGAGACATCCTGGAGATAACGAAATGGATGAAACTTGACCTGTCACTCAACGCCTTTTATTCGAGAGGGAGCAGCCATCTGTCATCATATGACGAGGCAGGAGGAGACCATCTCCGGAGCCTCCCCTACCTGACTTTCTTCGGTGAGGACGGAAAGGAAGTATCCTTCACCAATAGTCTCATGACCGAAGCGAGACAGAAGGAGATCGAAAAAGTGACAGGGATCTCCCTTGCCTATCATCCGCTGTCAGACTGGAGGTCATCAACCTCAGTGACAGACACATACAGCGTAAGGGCAAACGCCGGTCTGACCATCGACATCATAGACGGGCTCTCATATGAAGGACGCTTCCAGTACATGATCGACAACAGCAGAAACGAGATGTTCCATCCCGGCGAGACCTTCATGGTACGTCTCGACAGGACCTTCGCCACAAACAAGGAAGGGACTCAGCACCTGCCGTCATCAGGAGGCTACTTCACCATGGGAGACAACTACGGAAGGGCTTATACTGTAAGGAACCAGTTAAATCTGGACAAGGAAGTCGGCAAGGTCCATTCGCACAGGGTGACGGCGGTTGCCGGATTCGAGTTCAACAGCAACAAGACCGCATCACATTCGTCGTTCATGAGGGGATATGACATGCAGACCATGCAGCACATCACCTACGACGACTATTTCCTCAGTCAGACAGGAGTGCGCAATCCGGTCCTGCCGATGATTGCCGCAGCAACAAGCAACCAGTTCGAGCCTGACACCTACACTCAGGGTGAAACAGAATACCGGTTCGTATCTGTCTATGCCAACGGAGCCTATACACTCATGGACAAGTATTCGGTAAACGCAAGCATCAGAGTGGACCAGTCGAACCTGTTCGGAAGCGACCCGAGCGTACAGTTCAAGCCGATATGGTCGGTAGGAGGCATCTGGAACATGGCGAAGGAAGATTTCATGAAGACTTCCGGCATTGACCAGATGAACATCCGTCTCAGTTACGGTTTTGCAGGAAACTCTCCGAAACCGGGAGAAGGAGGACCGTTCAACATACTTTCTTCAGTTTCCGACCCGAGGTACAACGAGTTCGGACTGGGATATGTCGTCACTACACCTGCAAACGACAAACTTACATGGGAAAAGACCAGGACATGGAACCTCGGATTTGATTTCGCGTTCTTCGGTCACAGGCTCGGAGGCTCGATCGACCTGTACGACAAACTCACCACCAACCTTCTCGCCGCCACCCCTATAGACCCTACGACCGGCTTCATTTCGGTTCTGACCAATATCGGTACGATGAGCAACCGTGGAGCGGAACTTTCGCTGCATAGCACAAACATATCGGCCAAGGACTTCTCGTGGGACACGGAATTCAACATCACATACAACAGGAACCGTCTGGTCAGCATGTACATCACACCTCCTGACACTCCGTCAAGCATGGTCGGTTACGAATACTGGGAAGGATATCCATACGGAACCGTATTCGGCTACAGATGGGCCGGTCTTGATCCTGCTGACGGACTGTCACGAGTATATGACTCAAAAGGAAACGCAGTCAGGACCACCACCGACATAGACGATTCATCCGCCGTTCCATATCTTGGAACCACCATTCCTCCTGTATTCGGATCACTCAACAACTCCCTGAGGTACAAGGGATTTGAATTCTCATTCCTCTTCATCTTCAATGCCGGGCATGTAATGAGGAATGACATCAACACCCAATATACCTACAGACTCGAAGGTGCCCTGCATAACGATTTCGCCAAGAGATGGAAACAACCCGGAGATGAAAAGAGGACCGATGTGCCTGCATACTTCAAGTTGGACAACACCTCTATAAACGAAAACGATGTGCTGGGCCTGTACCGATATGCAGATGTGAATGTCCTTGACGCATCATACATCAAACTAAGGGATGTCTCACTGGCATACCATTTCCCTGACAGGATATGCCGCGCCATCAAGGCTCAGAACATGAGCGTACGTCTGCAGGTTTCGGACCTGTTCCTGATTGCATTCAACGGCGAGGGCATCGATCCGGAGGCCTTCTACCTTTCAGGTGGCAGCAGGGGTGAGAAGTTCGGTCCATATATTACCGCAGGCATCAACATAGGATTCTAAACAAGATGGTTATGAAACATAAGACATATATACTGACACTTATAGTACTGATAGTCACTGCATACGGCTGTTCCGACTACCTCGGGCTCAAGCCAAGAGGCTACGATGTCGCGGAAAAACTCGACCACTATGAAGGTCTCCTTTACGGAAGCGAGAGTTTCATGCTCGACGAGGTGTTCCCGTTCATGAGTTTCGAATGGACGACAGACGCAGATGCCTACGCAAATGCATATTCCCTCATGGGTTCTGACATCACAAATGCATACAAATGGCAGGCGGACATCTTCAGACCGGACGAAAACTGCGGCGAATGGAATTTCCCGGCAAGCATGCTCTACCCTATCAACATCGTGGCAAATGAGGTGATGAATGCCGAAGGAGGCACAGAAGAAGAAGAAAAGAAGGCCATTCTTTCGGAAGCGAGGGTCATGCGCGCATATATGACCTTCTTCATGGCGCAGTGCTTCGGGGCACCTTACGATCCCGCCACTGCAGGCACTGACCTCTGCGTCCCGATAATCACAAAGGCATCGACAACCGGCAACGAGTTTCCACGCAGGACCGTAAAGGATGTCTATGACTTCATCATTACCGAAATGACCGGATCCGTTCCGGAACTTCCTGAGCGTCCCGAGCATTTCAGCAGAGCGTTCAGAGTTACCGGGCAGGCCATGCTTGGAAAGGTATATTGGATGATGGGCGACTATGAAAGTGCTCTGGAGCCACTGGGGAAGGCCATGACGGGTCTGAATGCGGCAGGATGCGGATTCCTAGACTACAACAGTATGGAAGAAAACGGGGAGATTGCATATCCTACTGACGACCTGCTGAATCCGGAACTGATATACAACATCAAATCCATGGCAAACATCTGGCCTTCGATGTATCCGTCATACTACGGAACTATCCTTTTCGCTCTGAAGACAGATATCCTCAAGCGCTACTATAAAGCAAACGACCTGAGGCTCTGCTTTATTTCAGGCCTGTCATCAGGAAAGACGGCATTCAACCGGTTCGACCGGAATGACACATATTACCTGAACCTTTCAAATTTCGTGGCCAATTTCGGCATCTCCGTACCCGACCTCTATCTGATGTATGCAGAATGCCTTGCAAGGACAGGGGCTGGTTCAGATGCGATATCAGTATTGGAAGAGATGAGAAGGAACAGGATGCCGTCTTCTGAAGCATCTGTGACAGCGGCGGAGGGAGATGCACTGGTAAGATTCATCGTAGAAGAGAGATTCAGAGAATTCCTAGGCTACGGAAACCTATGGTTCGACATGCGCCGCCTCTGGGAAGACCCTCTGTTCCAGGACCTCAAGGAGATGTACACCCATACCGACGGTACATCCACCTACACCCTTACCAAGGAGCGGCTTACAATGAGGATACCTCCTGCCATCATGGAATGGCACCCCGAATACACTGACAACAAATAATATACAATAACTAAATCTTATCATTATGAAACGAATCATTAATTATTTCTGTTGTGCGGCGGCAATGGCCGTGGCACTCGCATCATGCCAGGAACCTGAAGAGAAGGTGACTCCTAGCATCAGCGCAAGCCCCAATTCAGTGACCTTCTCATACGAAGGAGAGACCAAGAACGTTGCTGTGACCTGCAACGTGGACGAATGGTCATACTCAGGACAGCCTGAATGGCTCAAGATCGTCAAGAGCGAGGGTTCTCTAGCCATGACGGCAGATGCCAATCCTTCACTTGAAGAGCGTACAGGCGCTGTCACCTTGACTGCAGGTGACGCTACCTTCAATGTCGAGGTAAAGCAGGAAAAGGGAGTGAAGTATCCAGGATATGCCGAACTGACTTCTGCAGAAGCACTTTATATGGGCACCTTGTATCAGATGTTCATGCCTGACTGCGAAGGCGGTGCTGCAGAGATCTACCTCACAAGCGAAGACGAAAGGACTGAGGTCGTACTCTCATTCTTCACGACTCCGTTTGAAACAGCAGAGGAAGTCGTGATTGAAGAAGGCACCTATACCCTCGGAGACTCATTCAGTGATTTCTTGGATATGAACCTTAGCGGTACTCCTCAGACATGGACAGGCGGCGGAATGTATGTGATCAGCGACGAAGAGGGTGACGAGGAATTCATCGGCGGAACACTCGTGGCGTACACCACTGGAGATGTCACCGAATATACATATTGCGTGGAAGGTACATTCACTCTCACAGAAAACGAAGACGGCACATGGCTCATCAAGACCGACTTCAAGGATGAAGAAGGCAACGACATCAAGTACTACTACGAAGGAGCACTCGAATTAGACACTACCGGTGCATCGTTCCCTACAGCAGGTGATGTGGATCCTACCCAGATCGTATCGGCATCAGTTACATATGGCGGAGACAGCGGCTTTGAGAGCACATATATGAACATCACTCTGGCTGCTGAAAGCGGTGCAGTGACAAGCGTCGACTACTATATCCCGACTACCGACTTCGCATCCTTAACTGACCTTTCAGGCACATTCATGGCACCGGAGGCCGAGAACACATACGCTGCAGGCACACTTGCAAAAGGAACACTCATGGAAATGGAGGGATTCAGTTTCCCTATGGGAACCTTCATCATGTTCACATTCGGTGACTACTTCGTTGCAGACGGAGCATCCGTGCTCATGATAATGAAAGACGAAGGTGCTGAGACATACACTGTAATGGCAAATCTTCAGAACACTGACGAGGCACATGAAGGCTACCTTATCATGGCAAGCGGCCTCGAACTCGAAGTGGTTGACGGAACAGCATACGAAGAGGAGGACTAAAGATGAAAAGAATTGCTCTTATTGCAGTCATCCTGGCCATACTGACAGGATGCTCCGGCGGCAAGACCGTTTTCGAGGGCAAGATCATCGGCTATAACGGAGAATATACCGAGTTCTTCCTTCTGAACCCGGAAGGGGAAGGATATATTGAAGTCCCTTTTGACATCAATGAAGACGGCACATTCTCTGCTGAACTTGAATTCGCCCGTTCTGAATTCGACGCCCGCCTGTTTGTAGACAGATTCATGTTCTGTACCTGCGTGGAGAAAGGCAAGAAATACTACGCTGAATTTGACATCACAGAGGAAGGTGTGGAGACAGAATTCCGGTTCATCGGAGAGGGTGAGAAGGAGAATGCGTTCACCCGTGATTTCTGGAACACTTTCGGATTCACTTATGCCTTCCTGGAGAGTGCAGGCCAGGTAGATGACTTCGCTTCATATAAGAAGAAGATTGCAGACACAGTCGACGGGTTCAGCAAGCGCATTGCCGAGACCGGAAACAAGCCGTTCATCAGGTTCTATGAAGCGAAACTCGCAGAATGTGCTGACAAATATACCGTATACTATCCATACCTGTATCTGTCGGCAAACGGAGAGATTCCTTCAGAGGCGGATAATGAAGCATATCTTGCAGAGAACGACTTCAAGAGCTATTCTGACGAACAGATGGCTGCCATCCTCAACGAGATTTCAGGCAACGTCGTATACATGCACGGTCTGGACATGCTCAAAGTGATGCAGATTGCTGAGAACACCTGCCCTGTAGAATACTGGAACCATTTCCTCATGACCTCAATGCTCATCAACCGTCTCAACGGAGCAGGTCCTGACGGTCTTGAAGAGGCCTATGAATACTATCGCAGCGTAGTTACAGACGAAGGCCTGTACAGCCAGATAGCGGGTAACTATGAGGCAGCAAGAGCACTTGCCGGTGGCGGAACAGCACCTGAAATCGAATTCGCTGACCTCGATGGCAGGAAGAGCACTCTTGCAGACTTCAAGGGAAAGGCTCTTTATATAGATTTCTGGGCATCTTGGTGCAAGCCATGCTGCGAAGAGATCCCGCACCTCGAGAAACTCGTCCAGGAACTGGGCAATGACAAGGATGTAAGATGCATAAGCATATCCATCGACGAAGACGAAAGATCATGGAAGAAGAGGCTTGATGAAGAGAAACCTTCTTGGCCACAATATATCGCAACCGAGAAGGGACAGGAAAACATTTCCGGAATCTACCAGATCACAAGCATTCCTCGTTTCGTGCTCATCGACAAGGACGGAAAGATCATCACAGTCAACGCTCCGCGTCCTTCGGAACTCGACGCTGCTTCGCTGAAGGCTCTGATCAAATAATGAAACTCCTCATCTCATCCTGACGTGACATCACGTCACGGAAGAGAGCCATCTGATTGCGTGTCCTGACAAGATTGTGTTCAGGATACGCAATCTTGTAATATGTGTCACCGTTGATGTAGTCCGCAAAGAAACGCACCGCCTGCATGAACGGGAACAGGGCCGCCGCATACGGCAGATTTTCCTTCTCCACAGAGGTCAGGAACGACCTTGTCGCCTCGAGGTATCCACGGGTGAACGCTCTGAATATATCCATGTCAAACTCCACCTTACCGATGTCAGGGCAGTCTTCCGCCACCTTGTTTCCCGCGGTCCTCATGAAGTCTCCGAAGTCCGAAAAGACGAAACTCGGCATCACGGTATCGAGGTCTATGACACAGAGGACGTTCCCCTCCTTGTCAAAAAGCATGTTGCTGACCTTCGTGTCGCAGTGGCATATCCTTTTCGGAAGGATGCCTTCGCGGTGCATCCTCTCGGCCTTGCACATCTCGTCCATATATGACCTCATTTCCTCGAGAATGGCCTGAACCTCAGGATCGGAACACCTTCCTGCAGCATCAGCGGCCACGGCCTCTTCCAACTGCCGGGCTCTGAGTTCCATGTTGTGGAAATCCGGAATGGTCTCCCCAAGGGTTTCGGTCATATCAGAAAGCATGGCCTGGAACTCCCCGAATGCCTTGCCGGCATGATAGGACGAATCCGGAGTCACAGTCTCAACAGTCACGGAATCCTTTATCAATGCTGTCATCCTCCAGTATGAATCCCCATCGGTCCAGCAGGTCTTCACTGAATCCCTCAAAGGAATGAGTCTCAGCACCTTCCTGTCTATATCCTCTGCCCCCTCCAACTTTCGTCTGATATGTGCAGTGACACATTCCATATTGTGCTGAAGAAGATCCACATCCTTGAATATGGCGTGATTTATCCGTTGAAGGACATATCCTTCCCCGCTTTCAGTGATGACACGGTATGAGTCGTTTATGAGTCCGTTGCCTATCGGTGAAACTTCCCTGACAGGGGCATCAACAGCGAAATGTCCTGCTATTCTGGCTATCTTTTCCATATCGGTCTGTTTATCTGTGTGTATTTCCCATCTGTAATGTCTTTCAGATCCAGTACTCTGAAGACCATGTCATATCCTCGTGGCCACGGGTCGCAACTCTCTTCATAATAGAAGGCCACCGAGCCGTCGTCAAGCGGTATCATGGTCGAATATGCAGACGGCTTGTCTGTGACCCGGAATGGTCCTGACCAGTCAGATGCCAATGCCGATGGTTCCGGAATGCCGTCGATTTCCTTGAAGTATATTCCCACCGCCCTTCTTTCCGGCCCGAGAGGAACGGACTGCAGGGCAAGGGTGACCTTTTCCCCGTCCTGACGTTTCGCCGGCATGAACAGGATTTCTCCGTTGCAGGCATTGGCGACGGCGATACATCCGTCATTCTCCGCTCCCGAGAACGCAGGTTCCGCCCATTCTCCGGCACCCGCCTCCACGTCGGAATAGATAAAGACATTGAAGATCCTGCCACCTGTTATGCGTGAACTGATCACCACGCTCCCGTCCTCAAGTTCCTCGCATTTGGCCTCATCACCGGCCCTTGCAGCCAAAGCGTCACAACCTCCCAACGCCTTCCATGTCCTTCCGAAATCATCGCTGAATATCACACGGTTGCCGTTGGGACGTGCGCAAAGAGCGGCATAGATGCGATAATGGCTTCCGACCTTTATGCGGCGGCTTTGGAATATCTTTCCCGAAGTCACGAAACAACTCTGCACAGGTCCATGCACGCCTGCGTCAAAAAGTCCATACACTTCTTCTGTGATTTCCTTCCAATGGTCCCAGGTCTTTCCGTTGTCACTGCTCCTTAGGAGGGCTACACGATTAGGATTCTGACGGGTCGTTGTCGGATGGCCATACACAGTCTCCCCGCAGACCGTAATGACCAGAATCTCGCCGCTTTCCCTGTCCACAACCATCGCCGCATCACCGAATCCGCAGTCAGTCGCCCGGGACACGCCGGTACCTTCTATCAGGACAAACGGTTCGCCCCAGCCGTCTTCATCCGCTATACGGCCGTGGATGTCCACTCTGCCGAATCCTATGTCCAACTTGCAGTGACGGTAGTCCGCCAGCGCAAGGAGTCTTCCGTCCGAAAGAGATGCAATGGTGGGGATACGGTATGGGATCGTATCGGTTTCAGTGTTACGGAAGAGCACGGCATCTTCATAGACGATTTCCGTGCGGTTGCAAGAGACGGCAGCCGCAACGACTGCCATCATCATAATAAATTTCCTCATTTCACGAATGCGTATGAATACCCGTCCACCTTGTCCCAATCACCTCTGGTGAAATCAGGAACTTCGACAGGCATGCTTCCGTTCTCAAGAGATATTCTCGAAAGGTCGCTGACACAGCACCACTCGGCCATGTCATAGACGTCCATATCCAGAGGCAGGCCATTATGCAGGCAGTAGATCAGACGGTAGTCCATGATGAAGTCCATTCCTCCGTGGCCGCCGACACTCTTTGCAAGTTCGACGAATTCAGGATTCAGAAGCGCATTCGGATATCCTTCCTGCAAAGACTTCAATGCCTCTCCGGAATATATCTTCTCTGTTCCGAGGGCATCATAGCCGTCTTCAAGCGAAGTGTTCTCGCGAAGGCAATAAAGCGACACCGGATACTTTCCGGCATATCCGTCGGTTCCCACCACCTGATACATGCGGTCATACGGACGCGGAGTCAGGACATCGTGCTGGATGAGCATCGTCTTTCCGTTTTCTGTACGGATGAGGGTATTTGTCTGATCTGCATTCTTGAATTCAGGGCAAGGGGTTCCTGTCTTGAGTTCGTATATCTTAGGACCGTTGATTGCCTTTGTATCCATGGACACGAGGGTCTTCATGCGGTCGCCGCGATGGATGCCGAGCACCTGGCATACAGGTCCTATGCCATGGGTAGGATAGACGTCTCCGCGATGTTCCTTGTTATATTCCAGACGCCAACTGTTCCAGTATTCGCTCCAATACGGATCAAGACAGTGGTGATATGAACCCTCCACATGGATGACTTCACCGAAAAGACCGGCCTGTGCCATCGCAAGGGTCGACAACTCGAAGAAATCGTACACGCAGTTCTCCAGCATCATGCAATGTCTGCGAGTCTTCTCAGACATGTCGATCAAAGCCCAGATATCTTCCAGAGTAGTGGCTGCAGGCACCTCTATGGCCACATGCTTGCCACACTCCATCGCATAGAGGGCAATAGGGACGTGGGACTTCCAGTCGGTACATATATATACGAGGTCCACTTCCGGACTCTCGCAAAGACCCTTCCACGCATCCTCACTACCGGAGAATGTCAAGGCAGGTTCCAGACCGTTGCGTTCAAGAATCGAAGCGCTGCGCTCCACCCTGTCTGCCTCGACATCGCAGAGGGCGGCAATCTTAGAATCCGGCACATGGACAAACCTGTCCACTGCACTATAGCCTCGCATTCCCAGTCCCACGAAACCGACACGGACCACCTCGATAGGGTCGGCAGTCATGCCGAGAGCACTTTCCTGTCCCGCAGGTCTGGCAGGGACATCGACCTGTATCACTCCTTTATTTTCAGAGCATGAGACAAGAGCCATCACCGATATGGCAACGATAAAGAACAATTTCTTCATAACTTTAAACCTTAAGGAAACAACCATATTTATACATTATTCTCATCAACACATAAAGAAGAACGACCTTTGCCGCAACAGAAGCAAGCAAAGGAATCCTGGGCACATGCACAGACAGCAGCATTTCACCGACAAAATATGCAACGATGGAATTCATACCGAAACATTTCAGCCAGGCAAGACTCCAACGGCATCCCCTGACATCTATCAGATAGTAGCATACAGCCATCAGGATATAACAGACTCCGGCACTGTAAAGGGTCATGGAACTTGACCATATCCTCTTGATGATAGGGAAAAACGGGTGCATGGCAAGCCCGAGACAGACAAGTACAGCACCGACGGCAAGAAGTCTGACAGCCTTCTTTCTCTCAGGCGTCCTGCCCCCTTCCGTCAATATTTCTCCTGCAAAGCATCCTGACATCACGGTCACGACAAAATTAAGACTGCTCAATATCCACGTATAGGTATATGATTCATCAAAGACCCACTCATGAGCGGAAATCCATATGACACCATCACGATGAGACCCGAGAACCGCCTTGTCTATAAGCATGGCGACATTCGACTGAGGGTCCAGATCCATACCTGTCAGAACAAATGCAGACAGATATGCAAGAAAGAAAGCCAGAGTGGCAATCAGACGTCCGCGCCTGCCGAGATGGACGAACATCAAGGCTGAAACCACATATCCCACAGCAATAGCCTGAAGGGTATTGGCAAAAGGATGAAACTGTCTGATGTCGAACTTGAGGAGATTGCCTTGAACTATCCATCCTAAGAAAAAGAGAAGGCAGAAGCGTCTGAGTAACTTGAGATAGAAGTCCTTTCCAGGCCTGAGTGTCCTGTCATATCTTGACAGGGAAAAAGGGATGGTAATGCCGGACATGAAAAGGAAAAGAGGCATTATGATGTCCCATGCTGCAAAACCGGACCATACGACATGGTCCATCTGATACCTGATGAACGAACCTGCCGCACCAGACGTCCCGGTCATGCCAAGCACACAATGCAGAAGAGGACCGACCATCAGTAGAAACCAAAGGTCAAGTCCTCTTAAGATATCCAGAGATGCAAGTCTGCCCTCAGTATGCATAAGGAAGCAAAGTCATCAGTGTTTGAAATGTCTCATTCCGGTACAGAGCATGGTGATTCCGCACTCGTTCGCCTTCTTCACCGAATCCTCGTCACGCATGCTGCCGCCCGGCTGCACTATGGCCTTCACGCCATATTCTGCAGCAAGAGTCACAGTATCATCGAATGGGAAGAATCCGTCAGATCCGAGGACGAGAGCCTCGTTCCTGATATCCTTTCCTGCCTCCTTGAGCGCAGCCTCTGCCTGCTCGAGGGCTATCTTTGCAGATCCCACACGGTTCATCTGACCGGCTCCCACTCCGAGGGTAGCACCGTTCTTCACGACGACGATGGCATTTGACTTCACATGCTTCACGATCCTCCATGCGAAGTCGAGGTCAGTGAGTTGAGCCTCGCAGCAAGGCTTGGTCTCTGTCACGCACATGTCTTCAGTGACTGCCTTAGTCTCGATGTCCTGCTCCTGCACGAGGATACCGCCGTTCATGCTCACATACTGGTTGTGTCCTCCTTCTTCCTTGCTCATGTCCACCTGAAGGAGACGGAGGTTCTTCTTGGTGCAGAGCACGTCAAGAGCCTCCTGAGTGAATGAAGGCGCCATGATGATCTCAAGGAAGATAGGCTTCATGAGTTCAGCCACTTCCTTGTTCACCTCGCGGTTCACTGCCACGATACCTCCGAAGATGCTCACCTTGTCAGCCTCGTAAGCCTTCTTCCATGCATCGACCACATCTGTTCCGATAGCGGCGCCGCAAGGGTTCATATGCTTGAGGCCCACGCAGAACGGAGCGTCAAACTCGCGTACGATGTTCAGAGCCGCATTGGCATCCTGTATGTTGTTGTATGAAAGTTCCTTTCCGTTGAGCTGCACAGCAGTGGCAAGTGAGTAAGGAACCTTGTCGAGGGTAGCATAGAACTTGGCGCTCTGGTGCGGGTTCTCGCCGTAACGAAGGCTCTGCTTGAGGTCGTACTCCAGGAAGAGTTTCTCGTTCAGGCCTGCTGCCTTACGCATGTATGTCGCGATCATCATGTCGTACTCGGCTGTGTGGGTATATGCCTCTGCAGAGAGTTGGAGACGGGTTTCCCTGGTGGTGTTGCCGTGCTCCCTGATCTCAGCGATGATCTTCGCATAGTTGTCAGGGTTGCATACCACTGTCACTGCACTCCAGTTCTTTGCAGCGCTGCGGAGCATTGAAGGACCTCCTATGTCGATGTTCTCGATGGCATCCTCCATGGTCACGTCAGGCCTTGCGATGGTCTGCTTGAAAGGATAGAGGTTCACGCACACCATGTCGATGAACTCGATGCCGTTCTCCTTGAGTTGGGCGATGTGGCTGTCGAGGTCACGGCGTCCGAGGAGTCCTCCGTGTACCTTAGGGTGAAGGGTCTTCACACGGCCGTCGCAGATCTCAGGAAAACCTGTGATCTCGCTGATGTTGATGACCTTGAGCCCTGCGTCCTGCAGGAGTTTCATTGTTCCTCCGGTCGCGATGATCTCCCAACCGAGTTCCACTAACTGACTGGCGAATTCTACCACACCGGTCTTATCACTTACACTGAATAATGCTCTCATGCTCGTATATTATTTCTTTGATTTATGTTATCTGTTTACCAATGTCATCTCCCAATAGAAGGGCAACCGATGATTTAATAAATGAATTCTCCGAATTCCGAACGGATGATGAGTTCCTTGTGGTCGCATTCCTCCACGCGTCCCACGATCTGGGCATCGATGCCGAAACTCTTCGAGATGGCGATGACTTCCTCGGCGTGTTCTGGCGAGAGATAGACCTCGAGACGGTGTCCCATATTGAATACCTTGTACATCTCGGCCCAGTCTGTGCCGCTCTGCTCGTGGATGGTCCTGAAGAGAGGCGGAACAGGGAAGAGGTTGTCCTTGATCACGCGGATGTTGTCGCCCACAAAATGCAGGATCTTGGTCTGGGCACCGCCTGAGCAGTGTACCATCCCGTGGATCTGCGGCCTGAGGGCATCCAGAAGTTTCTTCACTACCGGTGCGTATGTGCGGGTAGGAGAAAGCACGAGTCTTCCGGCATCTATCGGCGAGCCGTCCACTGCATCTGTCAGTTTCAGACCTCCGCTGTATACGAGGTCTTCAGGCACGCCCTTGTCGTAACTCTCAGGATATTTCTCAGCAAGGTATTTCGAGAACACGTCGTGACGGGCACTTGTGAGTCCGTTGCTGCCCATTCCTCCGTTGTATTCCTTTTCGTATGTAGCCTGTCCATATGATGCAAGACCTACGATGACGTCGCCCGGACGGATGTTCGCGTTGTCGATGACGTCGCTGCGCTTCATTCGGCAGGTCACGGTCGAATCGACGATGATGGTGCGGACAAGGTCTCCCACGTCTGCAGTCTCGCCTCCGGTAGCATATACGCCCACTCCCATCTCGCGAAGTTCGGCAAGGAGTTCGTCAGTGCCGTTGATGATGGCGCTGATGACCTCTCCCGGCACCAGAAGTTTGTTTCGGCCGATGGTAGACGAAACGAGGATATTGTCCACTGCACCCACGCACAGAAGGTCGTCGATGTTCATGATCAGTGCGTCCTGCGCGATCCCTTTCCACACGCTCAGGTCCCCTGTCTCCTTCCAATAGAGATATGCAAGTGAGGATTTCGTTCCGGCTCCGTCCGCATGCATGATGTTGCAGTACTCAGGATCGCCTCCCAGGATGTCCGGGATGATCTTGCAGAATGCCTTTGGGAAGATGCCTTTGTCGATGTTCTTGATAGCGTTGTGGACATCCTCCTTGGATGCCGACACGCCGCGCTGCATGTATCTCTGATTGCTCATAACAGGTCTGTATTATAATATCCTGCAAATATAACAATTTCCGTCATATATCCCACAAAGAAAGCGAGACCCCGAAGAGCCCCGCCTTATTCTTTCGACATCACCTCCCTGCACGATATAATTGCCAGGAATTATAGAGATTATGCCAAACGCTGTAGAGGCCCCCGACGATGGCTGTTTCCGGAGTCATGAAGGTATAGCCCATCCATATTGCGAACACCGTGTTCTTCTGACCAAGAGACTGACCTGCAGTAACTTTCCGGACTTCCCTGCCGCGCTCTTCTGCCATCCGGACAGAAGGGGTGAGGTCTGTGCCGACAGTGGCACGTGATCTACGGGGACGGTAACAACTGCCGACACATCTTCCTGCCCAGAACTGGAAGATGCAGCAGAGCAGTGACACAAGAGACATCAGCAGGAGCAGGGTCCAGTCCATCTGACTCTTCACTATGGCCTTTGTGGTCACGGTGATGGCAAGCACAAGGGCGAACACCCATATGTTGAACGGAAGATCCTGCCACTCAAGAAGTTTCCTATGCGCCTTCGGCATCAGATATCTGACGAGCCATGCACAGAAGCAGGGCAGCATCAGAAGCGGAAGAACCTTTGCAAGGATAATGCTGAAGGCTTCCCAGAAGGTCATGCCGGCCATCGGCTGCACCAGAGGCACTATCAATGGTACAAATATCGCCGTCACGATGTTTATCAAAATGGTGTAGGTAGTGATTCCCGGCACATCTCCACCTAGTTTGCGTGTCACCACGGCGGCTGCAGTCGCGGTAGGACATATGAGGCAGAGCATGGCACTCTCCATCAGCACGAGCCACTGCGAATGGCCGGAAGGCAGAACCTTGGACAGCAGGACAATCCCCAGACCGAGTGCAGAAAAAAGACCTCCCTGGATAAGCAGCAGCGACCAATGCCAGCGATGCGGCTTGAGGTCTTTCGGTTCAATACGACAGAACGTAAGGAACAGCATGATGAATATCAGAAGAGGCTGGATCGTACTGACTGCCGCCTCAAGAAACGGACCCGCAGCATGCACAGGCTCGGGCATCGCATGATATATGAGATATATGGAGGCACCCGCCACCATGGCAATGGGCAGCATCCAGTCCTTTATTGTCGCCTTCAGATTCATGTTCAAAAATTCATGCAAATATAGCCTTTCCCACTGAAGAAAGTTGCATCTGTCTCCATTATTTGCGACAACGATTACTTATTTGCACCCCAGCCATCCTTCTTTACACATGCCATCCTGAGCATTTCTGTGACCACTGTGTCATATTTTGGACTATTTATGTCACAGTACTGCTGAAAATCAATCAAATCACCTCATTTTGCCAACCACTGTGTCGTCTGAAGAGCCAAACGCGTCATAGTGGTCATTAAAAGTGTGAGGGGGCAAGTTCCGTAGGATGATGCATTGCTGTCCTGAATAAAATATAGATATTCTTTTGACAGTCTAAGGAATAGCTGTAGTTTTATAGTTCTTCAAGAGGGAGGATGATAATGATTGCGGAGGCGTGTCCACCCCCGGACACGGGCAGGGGGAGGGGCCCGCAAGATACGAGTTCCGCGATAGCGGGACGAAGTAGATTGTGGGAGGGGCCGGAGTGAGCGAAGCGAACGGAGTCCTCCGCAATCATTATCA
>JAFVHZ010000229.1 GCA_017474265.1 Bacteroidales bacterium
ATGAGATGCAGGAGCACCTGAACGCACAGTCAGGACAGCATTGAGAAGAAGGACTCCCTGACGGGCCCAGTTCTCAAGATTGGGACGTCCGCTCATCCTGATCCCGAGATCGGTCTCTATCTCACGGAAGATGTTCTTCAATGATGGCGGAGCAGGCACGCCGTCCGGCACGGAAAACGACAGTCCGTGAGCCTGGCCGAAGCCATGATACGGGTCCTGACCCAGAATGACCACCTTGAGTTCCGACACCGGTGTCAGGTCAAAAGCCTTGAATATCTGACTTCCGGGAGGGAAAATCCTCTGGCCAGCAGCCTTCTCTTCATGAAGGAAACGCACCAGCTGAGCGAAATACGGTTTCCCGAATTCGTCCGCCAGTGCGTTCTTCCAACTTTCCTCTATTCGTACTTGTACCATAAAAGTCTTATATTTTCTTTCATTTTCCGCTTGCCGATATGCTCCATTGGCCCCCTCCCACTCCGTGGGCCCCTCCCCTACGCGAGGGTGCAAAAATGCCAATTACGCACAATCCGGCAATCGGAACAGTTAAAAGATATATCTGATGACCTCATCTATATTGTTGACATAGACAAAGGTAAGACCTTTTATGTAAATTTCCTTTATATCCTCGACATCTTTTCTGTTTTCCTCGGAAATCACTATAGTGTGGATTCCGGACCTCTTGGCTGCAAGAATCTTCTCCTTGATGCCTCCTACTGGAAGGACACGTCCGCGAAGAGTCATCTCACCAGTCATGGCAATGCCGCTCTTCACCTTCTGCTGACGGTAGGCTGAGACCATCGAACTCACCATTGTGATACCTGCCGACGGTCCGTCCTTAGGAACCGCGCCTTCAGGGACATGGACATGTATGTCCCTCTCGATGAACTCTTCGTATGTCAGGTCAGTGAGTTCCGGATGAGCCTTGATGTACTGGAATGCAATCTGAGCAGACTCCTTCATCACGTCACCGAGGTTACCGGTCATGGAGAGGACTCCCTTGCCCTTGCTTACGGAACTCTCGATAAAGAGGATCTCGCCGCCCATCGAAGTCCATGCAAGACCGGTCACCACTCCCGGAGCCTCATTGCCCTTCTGAACATCATGGGAGTTGGTAGGAAGCCCGAGATATTCCTTGAGATGGTTCGGTTTCAGCACCTTAGGATACTTCTCGCCGAGAGCGATCTTCTTCGCTGTGACGCGGGCAGCCTTTGCTATCTGCTTTTCCAGACCGCGGACTCCCGACTCACGTGTATACTCATCGATGATCTTCGCAAGAGCATCAGAACTGAACTTCAACTGTCCCTTCTCGAGTCCGTGCTCGGCCATCTGCTTAGGCACAAGGTAGTTCTTCGCGATCTCCATCTTCTCCTCTGCAAGATAACCGCTCACATTGATCATCTCCATACGGTCCTTGAGGGCCGGCTGGATGGTCTCGATATTGTTGGCAGTGGTGATGAAGAGCACATTCGAGAGATCATAGTCTATGTCCAGATAGTTGTCATGGAAGGCAGTATTCTGCTCAGGATCAAGAGCCTCCAGGAGAGCGGAAGAAGGGTCGCCCTTGAAGTCGCTGCTGAGTTTGTCCACCTCGTCAAGGACTATCACAGGGTTGGATGTACCGGCACGGTTGATGCCGTTAAGGATACGTCCCGGAAGCGCTCCGACATAGGTCTTCCTGTGTCCGCGGATCTCCGACTCGTCATGCACTCCACCAAGTGCGATACGAACATATTTGCGTCCCAAAGCCCTAGCGATGGACTTGCCGAGGCTTGTCTTACCCACACCCGGAGGGCCGTAGAGACAGAGTATCGGAGACTTCATGTCGCCCTTTAGTTTGAGGACTGCAAGATATTCTATGATTCTTTCCTTAACCTTCTCAAGGCCGTAATGGTCCTCATCGAGAACCTTCTGAGCGTTCTTCAGGTCGAGGTTGTCGTTCGACATCTCGCCCCACGGTAGGTCCAGCATGAACTTGATGTAGTTGTACTGGATGCTGTAGTCCGGCGAACTAGGATTGTATCTCTCGAGTTTGGCCATCTCCTTGTCGAAGATCTCCTGTACCGAAGCAGGCCACAACTTCTCTTCCGCACGGGCACGAAGTTGTGCGAACTCCTCCACATCATCCATTCCCAGTTCTTCCTGGATGGTCTTGAGCTGGTTGTTAAGATAATATTCCCTCTGCTGCTGGTCGATCTCGGTCTTCACCTTCTGGTTGATCTCCTGCTTGATCTTCTGGAGTTCCACCTGAGTGTCAAGCACAGACAGAAGCCTCATCGCCCTTACGGCAAGTTCGCCATGCTGGAGAAGTTCCACCTTATCCATGAAATTCTCCACCTCGATGGTGGTAGCAATGAAGTTGACGAGGAATTCGAAATTATCGATGCCCTTCAATGCACTTGCGGCCTCACGCGGCACGAAGGTCGAAGTACGGATGATCTGACCGGCCTTCTCCTTCAAGGACTCCGCCATCATGCGCGTAGGCGCATCATTTTCAGGCACGATATCGTCCAGATAGCGCACCCTGCCTATCATGTATGGCTCATAATCGTATATGCTCTCGACTTCAAACCTCTTGTATCCCTGGAGGATGGCGGTGATGGTGCCGTCCGGCATCTCGAGAGTCTTCACGATCTTTGCGACGGTACCATATCCATACAGGTCATCCTTGCGCGGGTCCTCGACTGAAAGGTCGTTCTGAGGAACCGCACCGATGAATGTATTGTGCTTCTCCGCATCCTCTATCAGGCGGATGGACTTTTCCCTTCCGATGGTGATCGGATATACCGTACCCGGGAAGAGGACGGCATTGCGGAGAGCGAGAATCGGCAGCGAATCCGGCAGTTGCGACTCATCTATCTTCATCACTCCCTCCCCCTGCATCACCGGAATGATGCTCACTTCAGCGCCTGCTGCGGACATTATGTCATTAAATAAATCTCTCATATTTCTTCAACTAATTACTCTGATTCCAAATCACTTAACTTAACTCTTACTTCAAGGTCCTGCATGTTCCAAAACACTTAACTCTTACTTCAAGGTCCTGCATGAAAATGAAAGATTTTCAATCTACCAAGGCCCTGCACGACGTGTCACTACTGACAAAATGGCAGAGTTTTCCCATTTTATCTGGTTGCAGCATATATGGTCAATCTCCATGCCACAACCGATTTACATCAAAAGTGTCATGAATTATGACAAAATCATCACTCTTAGACGTTTTTAACACAGATTTTTAGGGATGTGATTTGGTTAATTGAAAAATTCGCTCTACCTTTGCAGGATATACCGAAAAATAGTTTTTGAATTAAATTTAAATAAGTTATGACAAAGGCAGAGATCGTAAATGAGGTTGCAAAGGCAACCGGCATTGAGAAAGCAACAGTACAGATCGTTGTTGAATCTTTCATGGAGAGCGTAAAGAACTCACTCGCAAAGGGCAACCCTGTATACCTCCGTGGTTTCGGCAGCTTCATAATCAAGCACAGGGCTGAGAAGGCTGCAAGAAACATCACAAAGAATACCACTATGACAATTCCGGCTCACAACATTCCGGCATTCAAGCCTGCCAAGGTATTCGTTAACGTAGTAAAGTAATCATAAACATCATAAATTAAACCTTTTTAACTATGCCAAACGGAAAGAAGCATAAAAGGCACAAGA
>JAFVHZ010000230.1 GCA_017474265.1 Bacteroidales bacterium
GAGCAGGAATATGACTTCGACCCGGAAAAGACAATATTCGATCAGATCATGTATTCCAGTGCGGAATTCACCAAAGACCTCGATCAGGAGCACCTTTGGGAATACGAGCGTCGCGTGGTGAAGTTCCTCACCAACTTCAACCTTCCGGATCCGGACCAGAAGATGAAGGAACTTTCAGGCGGAGAAGTCAAAAGGGTGGCTCTGACGCAGATGCTCTCGACCGAGGCTGAGTTCTTCATCATGGACGAGCCGACGAACCATCTGGACATCGATGCCATCGAATTCCTTGAAGGATTTCTGAGCAGGTCGAGATGCACTCTTCTTATGGTGACCCATGACCGTTATTTCCTTGACAGAGTGTGCAATACAGTGATGGAGATGGATCACGGAGCAGTATACACATACAAGGGAGATTATCAGAATTATCTTGAGAAGCGTGAGGAAAGGATATCGAACTACAATGCCGAGACCGACAAGGTACGCAACATCCTCAGAAGAGAACTCGAATGGATAAGAAGCACTCCATGCGCCCGCACCGGCAAGGCAAGGTACCGCATAAACGCTTTCTATGACCTTAAGGACAGGGCTTCGCAGGTATATACGCAGAAGCAGGTCAGCATGGAAGCGATGAAGGGGTCGACCAGATTGGGAACGAAGATCATAAACTGCAAGGACCTGAGTTTCTGGTATGGAGACAAATGCTATCTGGACAGGTTCACATACAATTTCCAGAGATACGAAAAGGTCGGTATCGTCGGCCGCAACGGTGCAGGCAAATCCACCTTCCTTAACATTCTGACCGGGAGATTCTTTGAGGATGACCCCGGCATCATGACCGGTGTGATAGAGCGAGGAGAGTCGCTGAAGATAGGATACTACCACCAGAGCGGCATGTCATTCAACCCTGAAGATACCGTATTGGACATTGTGAATGATACCTGGCTTCTGAACCGTTTCCTCTTTCCGCATGATATGCTCCATAACAAGATAGAGAAACTGAGCGGAGGAGAGAAGCGTCGTCTGTACCTGCTGACCATCCTGATGCAGCAACCGAATCTTCTGATTCTTGACGAGCCTACCAACGATCTGGATATCGTGACCCTGAACATTCTGGAAGAATACCTCAAGGAATTCAGCGGTTCTCTGATCATCGTTTCACACGACCGTCATTTCCTCGACAAACTGGTCGACCACCTCTTCATTTTCTGCGGAGACGGACTTGTCAAGGATTTTGTGGGAAGTTACAGTGAATACCGTGAATTCATCAAGGAATATGAGGCAGAGCAGAGGTCACAGGCCCGTGCTGCTGAAAAGGCCGAAAAGGAGCGTGTGACAAAGGATGCACAGAAGCAGGAGGCTCCGGCAAAAAAGAAGAAACTGACATATAAGGAGCAGAAGGAACTCGAACAGATAGAGAAGGACCTGGAAGCACTCGCTGCAGAAAAGGCAGAACTCGAAACCGCACTGAACAGCGGAACCCTGCCATATGAAAAACTGCAGGTCGCATCCGAACGTATCGGCCAGATCATGGAAGAGACCGATGAGAAAGAGATGCGCTGGCTGGAATTGAACGAAGGGCTTTAGATATTACATATAGTAATCGCAGTTAAATCTGTTGAGGATGTCCATCTGGGTATAGTTATCCTTCTTATGGACGGGCTCGCCATGGATCAGATTGTCCACCAGGGCATTTACTGCCGCTGCAGCCTGACGGTCGGAATGCTGTGCGATGAGCACATGGACATGTCCGCTGCGAATGGCATCGAGATTCTTTTCAAGAGCATCGAATCCGACCACGCGCACGCCCTGGAATCTACGTTCCCTGATATATTCCGCAACAATATGGATTCTCGAATTGAACATCACGACTCCAATGTTTCCGGAGGCTCCGGCAAAGGCCTCGTCCAGTTTCCGTCTGATGTCTTCCGGACTCTTCGGATCTATGAATACATTTACTATCTGAGTGTCTGGACAATGAGCCGCCATATATTCCATGAATCCGGTCCTTCTTGCCACTGTAGGGTCGGAATAGCCCATCTTGTCCCTTTCGATACGCACCACCAATATCTTTTCAAGGCTTCTTCCGTCAGCCATGATATCGGCGCAAAGATATCCGCTCTGGAACATCGGCATGCCGAAATAGGCAAAATAACTGTCGTCTTCAAGTTTTGAGTCTATATACACATAAGGTACGCCGGAAGCATCCAGTTTCTTCACGAAATTCAACGTCTCAACCCTGAACATAGGAGCCACCACCACTCCGGAAGGGAGATCGGCAAGAACTCGGTTGCAGACATGACGGAATGACTCCACATCATACTGGTCATATGTGACCACCTCCACAGTCACACCGAATCTTGAAGATGTTTCGGCCGATTCTTCCACTCCCCTTGCCGTCAGAGACCAGAAATCGCCGGAAACATATTCCGGGATGACACATACGATCCTATGTTTCTTCTGGGATGCCAGAATGGATGCATAGAAATTGGGCTTGTAACCCAGTTCCTCAATGACCTTGAGCACCTTCTCCCTGCTTTTCGGAGACACCTCTCCCCTGTCGTGCAAGACACGGTCCACCGTGCCTTTAGACACGCCTGCCATCTTTGCCACATCGTTTATCGTGACTCTGTTGTCTTTGCCTACCATAAGCGTTTTATTTAGAGCATACAAATATCATAAAAAATATCAGGATAAACAAATATCCGACTTTTTCCGTGTACGGTCACGGGTTTTTCGAAATAATTACTATTTTTGTACGCTAAATAATATGCATATTAACAACTAAACGATAAGAAAATGCCAAAAGTTATCACATTCGGAGAGATCATGCTCAGGCTTTCGACTCCTGGCTATCTCAGATTTTCACAGGCCAGGCAGTTCGAGGCCACTTTCGGAGGCGGAGAGGCTAATGTTGCCGTTTCACTTGCAAACTACGGCCTCGAGGCTGAGTTCGTGACACGATTCCCTAAGAACGACATCGCTCAGAGTTGCATCAAGGACCTCCACAGTTACGGTGTAGGCACCAGGCATTGCATCTTCGGCGGCGACCGTCTCGGAATCTATTTCCTTGAGACAGGTGCCGTAGCACGCCCGAGCAAGGTGGTATATGACCGCGCAAATTCAGCAATCGCTCAGATCGAGAAGGGAATGATTGACTGGGACAAGGTATTCGAAGGCGCTGACTGGTTCCACTGGACAGGCATCACTCCTGCCATAAGCCAGGGTGCCGCAGACGTATGCCTTGAAGCGATCAAGGCAGCCAACAGACTGGGCGTGACGGTCTCATGCGACCTCAACTACCGCAAGAACCTCTGGAAATACGGCAAGACAGCATCTGAGGTTATGCCTGAACTCGTTGCAGGCTGCGACGTCATACTCGGCAATGAGGAAGACGCTGAAAAGGTGTTCGGCATCAAACCAGAGGGATTCGATGTCACTGCTACAAAGGGCGAGGTCAACGCTGCCGAATTCGAGAGCGTATGCACCCAACTCATGGCGAAGTTCCCGCGTGCAAAGAAGGTGATCATCACCCTCCGCGGCTCCATCAACGCAAACCACAACACATGGGGCGGCGTACTTTATAGCAACGGAACACTTTATCAATCACCTAGATACGACATCACACATATCGTTGACCGAGTAGGCGGCGGTGACTCGTTCATGGGAGGACTCATCTACGGTCTCCTGACATATACCGATGACGACCAGAAGGCCCTCAACTTTGCCGTTGCTGCATCATGCCTGAAGCATACCATCTTCGGCGACTACAATCAGGTGACCGTGGCAGAGGTGGAGAACCTCATGAAGGGTGACGGTTCAGGACGTGTATCAAGATAAACCATATCAGACATGAAGAATAACACAAGCAAAGAACTGATGACCAACTGGCGTTGGTGGATGGTGGTGCTTCTCTTCGTCGCAACTACCGTCAACTATATGGACCGTCAGGTCCTCTCCCTCACATGGAAGGAATTCATCGCACCGGAATTCCACTGGACAGACAGTGACTACGGTACGATCACCGGTATCTTCTCCCTATTCTATGCTGTCTGCATGCTTTTCGCAGGAAAGTTCGTAGACTGGATGGGAACCAAGAAAGGTTACCTATGGGCCATCGGAATATGGTCCCTTGCAGCAGTGCTCCATGCAGGCTGCGGCTGGGCGACAATGAAGATCGAAGGCTATGAGTCAATTGAAGCGATGAAGGCTGTAGAGGCAGGATCGTCAGCAGCACTGGCAATTGCCTCAGTAAGTGTCTGGCTCTTCCTTGCCGCACGCGGTCTGCTTGCCCTCGGAGAAGCCGGAAACTTCCCTGCAGCCATCAAGACCACTGCCGAATATTTCCCTAAGAAGGACCGCGCATTCGCCACCTCCATCTTCAACTCAGGAGCCTCTGTAGGAGCGCTTGCTGCACCTGCCGTCATTCCTCCTCTTGCAGCCGCCTTAGGTTGGGAAATGGCCTTCGTGATCATCGGAGCCCTCGGATTCGTATGGATGGGATTCTGGGTCTTCATGTACGACAAGCCTCAGAAGTCCAAATATGTGAATGAGGCCGAACTCGCCTACATCCAGCAGGATGAGGACGAGCCTGTTTCGGCAGATGCAACCGAGGAAAAGAAATCGATTCCTTTCCTCAAGTGCTTCACATACAGGCAGACATGGTCTTTCATCGCCGGCAAATTCTTCACCGACGGAGTATGGTGGTTCTACCTCTTCTGGGCACCTGCGTATTTCCAGGACCAGTTCGGATACAAGGCATCTTCAGGTACAGGAATGGCGCTCATCATCACCCTTTACGCGATCGTGACCGTCATCTCCATCTTCGGAGGATACCTGCCTAAATTCTTCGTCGAGAAGAAAGGAATGCATCCTTACAACGGCCGTATGCTCGCCATGCTCATCTTTGCATTCTTCCCTCTCTTCGCACTCTTCGCACAGCCTATGGGACAGTTTTCGGCATGGTGGCCTGCGATCATCATCGGTCTGGCCGGAGCAGGACATCAGGCATGGTGGGCAAACCTGTTCTCTACTGTTGGCGACATGTTCCC
>JAFVHZ010000231.1 GCA_017474265.1 Bacteroidales bacterium
AGTACCTCAGGTGATGTCAGACCTCAGGATCCTTTCTCTTGAGATACAGCGTATGCCGAAGTCTGTGGAAGTGAATTTCGCCAACCCTGCATGGTATCCGTATCTTTCGGTATGTACGACATCCACACATGACATGAATCCTATCCGCGCATGGTGGGAGGAAGACCGTCAGGTGACGGAGATGTTCTGGCATGAGATGCTCGGCGGACAGGGCGATGCTCCATATTTCTGCGAGCCGTGGATCTGCCGCCAGATTCTTGACCAGCACCTTTGGTCTCCTGCGATGCTGACCGTGCTTCCGCTTCAGGACTGGCTCTCAATGGATGCAGGTCTGCGCAGGAACAATCCGAATGATGAACGTATAAACGTGCCTGCAAACTCACGCCACTACTGGCGCTACCGCATGCACCTGACAGTTGAGGCCCTTGCAGCTTCCGATGAGTTCAATGCGACTCTGAAGGGCATGATCGCCGACAGCGGCCGCAGATAGCAGTTATAGACCAAGTGCACTCGGTCTCTATTCGGATATTTTCGGCAGAGTGACGATAAAGGATGCACCACCGAGGGCGAACGATCTCTGATAACGGATCTCGCCCTCGCATTTTTCTATGATGTTCCTGCAGATGGCGAGTCCTAGGCCTGTGCCTGAACTCTTTGTGGTGAAGTTAGGAGTGAAGAGCCTCACCATGTTCTCTTCGCTGACCCCAGGGCCGTTATCATCGAACACAATGTCATAATACCCTTCCTTTGTGCTGTTTCTGAGGCAGATCAGCACTCTTCCGAGTTCCGGCTCCTCGCCTTTGTCCAAGGCTTCCTTCTGCTGTATCTCCACAGCCTGGAGAGCATTGGTGATGAGGTTGACGAAGACGCGGATGAGTTGAGGCTTAGGCGCCATTACCATTGCACCCTCCATGCCTATATAGTCCAGACGAATGTTATCCTTGTTGTCGAAGATGGTCAACTGGTCCTTGAGGGTCTTGTCAAGGTCTATCAGCACCGGTTCCTCACTATAGAGTTTTGCAAAGGTCGAGAACTCGTTTGCGGTCTCGGTGAGGATGTCGATATGTTCAAGAACGATAGCCGACACCTCATCAAACCTTTCCTCCCATGCCGGATTGTTGTTGGTCTTCATCCTGATCAGGCGCTGGAGTTGGAGTTTGATAGGAGTCAGAGGGTTCTTGATCTCATGTGCGACCTGACGGGCCATCTGGCTCCATGCCTTGTCTCTTTCAGCCTGTGCCAGTTGTCTGGTCGAATCTGAGAGGTCATGGACCATTCGGTTGTACGCATCCACAAGTGACGATATCTCGTCATCTCTCTTGTAGATGATGTATTCAAGGTTATGCACATCCGCCACATTCATCTTCTTGCCCATCTCTATAAGCGGCGAGAAGAGGGCATTCACTTCCCTCGTACTGAAGAGAAGAGATCCGATGAGAAGGAGGATGAAGAGGTTGATGATCAGTGCTGCATGGAAGAAGGCCTCTCTTCGGAAGTCATAGTTGCGGTCCGTATATGGCACTCCTATTATGGTGAGTAGTTCTCCGTGGTCGTTGAATACGGGGGCATACATGGACCAGTATTCAAACCCGTTGATGCTTTCCCGGTGGATGAAGTACCTCTGGTTGAGGTGGCGTATGTTGTGGAATGCCTGCTGGTCTATGCGGCTTCCCAGAATCATCTTTTCGAACACTTCAGGAGTCGTCGACTTGAACACTTTTCCAGCCGGTGTGTAGAGGGTGATGTCCGACTTGGTAGTGTTGCCTATCCCTTCAAGGGAAGCGGTCAGGTCTTGACCTGTAAGTTCCTGCCATGTCCCGGCAGACCTCACACGGTTCTCTACAAGGGCCTGGATCGTTGTGATCTTCGTGGACATAAGGTCGTGCATGTTGGCCTCGTTCCTCTTATACACGAAGAGGACGCTGATGGTCGTCATGCTGGCAAGAATCATGAATGACGATATGAACAGGATGGAGTTGATCCTGGTCCTGAAATAGTTGCTCCTGAAAGCCTTCTTCTTCTCATCATTGCGCGCAAATACATACAGAAGGGCCGACAAGGCAAGGAACAGGTATGAGAATGATATGAAGTATACCATGGCTCCACGCTTAGGGCGAGAAATCACAATCAGTTCGTCATCGCTTACAAGATGGAGGAAATGGACATGGTTGTTAAGGCGGAGAACCTCTTCCTTCTGCTTGTACAGGTTTCCCTTGTCCACATGAGAGTATACCGTAGGGTACGGATAATTGCCCTTGTACGATATGAGCCTGTCGGAAGAATACTTAGCATATGAGTACAGGTTAGGGATATGTACACCTCCAGGATTGGAGAACTGGCCGAGGAGACTGTAGTATCCCCTGTCCTCCCTGTTGGAATCCGGTTCAATCTCAAGAAGCATCCTGGTCAGACCGGAATCCTTCGAATAGAAGACGAACGAACCCACGTACCTGCTTCGCCCATGGCTGTCCGTGATGAACAGGAAGTTGGAACCTGGTGCAATGGCGGTACCGTCGCTTACCATTCCGTTGAAATACGCAATGCCTCGCTTGTCAGTATCCTTGAACATGAAGAGTTTCATGTTGTATCCCTGACGTGTGCGGGTGAGATAATATTCCGAGATTCTGTTGAGGATGATGTTATGGGTGTTGTCCAGTTCTGCAAGCGACGCTATGAGTTGGTCTCCGGCAATCTGCTCTTCGACAGAGCGCAACTGAAGTTCCAGTCCGAGATCCCTTTCGACAGCAAGACGATTGGCCCAGACCATGACTCTGTCCTGCTCCTTCTTGAATCCGAGGACAGCGGAAGTGACTGTGAAATACAGCGAGCAGAAAAAGGCGAAGATTGCAAGATTGCGTGCCTTGAAGACATTATATCTGAAACCGTACACCTCCCTTATCACTGGCTGGAGAGCCTGTATCATGAGCATGATGCAGAAAAGAAGGGCAGTATATGAAATATACACCAGAACGGTATATGCGATCTCGCTGTTGCCCCTGTAGAGTTCCATGCTTATGTTGGAATTCATTATCAGGCTTTCCAATGTCACACTTGTATATATCAGCGTGCCGGCCGCCAGAAGCAGACAGAACAATCCATATATTATAAGGTTTCTTTTTCTTTTTCCTCTTTTGGCATGAATGAGTCTGGCGATATCTTCCCTCATCATATAGGTGCAGAGATGGAACATCGTGATGAAGGTGTTCAGAAGTATCAGGGCACCGAGTGAGAACAGTATAGGTCCGTCAGCATACAGGGTCGGAGAAAACAATTCTTCTGAACCGCTCATCTGCAGTTCCCATAAATATGCCGCAGATGTAAGGGCGGCAAGCATGAACAGCACAGAGAAATAGACCTTGAAAGTCCTGTGACCTGAAAGATACTGTATGGAAGACAAGGCAAGCAGAAGCAATGCAAGCCATCTCAGAATGGAATTGTCGAAGAACGGTGCGGCCTGACTGGTGTCGTACAAGACTTTAAACAGAGGGGTCTCATCTATATATATTGCAGATCCTCCGCTGGTGGTGATGGGAGCCACAGAATATCCCTTGCCGAGATGCAGATGAGGATTCACTCCATTCTCTGATATCCTCAGGTCATCGATAAGTGCATTCTTTATTTCAAGTCCGGCAATGATCTTCACGTTACCTTCTGCCTGGACTGACTTGATTACATACCATTTGGGACCAAGATTCATGTACGAGATGTCTTCAGTGACATCTGCCAGAGGCGAATGGAGCCTGTCGTTGAAACTGGTGAGCCTTTGGGTCACCAGACGTGTCCCGATATTGTCATTGATCAACGGGAACTGATTGCTCCATGACTGCAGGGAATCGTTCTCATATCTGTATATGACCATATCTTCCGGAATCTCTCCCATGCATTCCTGGGTGCTGGAAAGTGCTTCTTGGACGTATCTGTCCATCTCCTCCAGCCTCTCCTCCAGCCGTTCCTCGGTCTTGGACGTGATTCCTTCCAGGTCGTTGTCTCCGCTGTTTCCAGCCAGTGAGAGCAAAAGAAGGAAAAGAGCGAGAAGCAGAAGAATGAGCGGCAGCCTTTTCTTTTTGAAGTCCCCGTTTTGCATAGTCATTCGTGGTGATATGGTTCACCTTTCATTATGGTGAAGGCCCTGTATATCTGTTCTATGAAGATCGCCCTTACCATCTGGTGGGAGAACGTCATCCTTGAAAGAGATATTTTCGAATTTGCCCTGCCGTATACAGCATCTGAAAATCCGTATGCGCCTCCTATGACAAACACTATATCCTTTCCGACATATGAAATCTTGTCCTGTATTACCTTTGCCAGTTCCACAGAAGTGTATTCCTTCCCTCTCTCATCTAGCAGGATGAGGTCGTCCGTCGGGCGGATGCTTTTAAGTATCAGTTCCCCTTCGCGTGCCTTGATCTGGTCCTTGGTCAATGA
>JAFVHZ010000232.1 GCA_017474265.1 Bacteroidales bacterium
ATACGGACCCTCTGAATTTCATAAAGACCTTCGCTGGTGTCCAGACCGGCTCCGAATATGATTCCGGCATATATATACAAGGCTGTGACAACGGACACAATAATCTGAACATCAATGGAGTTCCCGTCTTTGGAGCGACCCATCTCTTCGGACTTTTCTCTGTATTCAATCCGTCACATTTCGGGAAAATGAAGTTTTCCCGTTCCACTCCGGTCATCGGCACATCAAATCGCCTCGGAGGGGAAATAACAATGAATCTGCCGGATACCACCAGATATCCGGTGACGGGAGACCTGTCTATCGGCTTGCTCTCTTCCCAGGGAACCTTCAGATTCAAACTGGGCAATAAAGCATACCTTCACATATCTGCGAGGCAGTCCTATATGAACCTTCTGTACCAGAAATGGCTGCAGGTGGATGGAGAACCGCTCAGATACGGATTCAATGACTTCAATGCCACCTTCTGTGCTGACCTGACGGACAAAGACCGGATATGGGCTGATGCATATCTTGGAAATGACAAGATGGATATGGGTACCATGAAATACAACATCAGCATTGGAGCAAAGTGGGGAAATGCCACCGGGGCCCTCCACTGGAATCATACGGGAGAGAACGCAAATTTCAGAAACAGTATATTCGCCTCCAGATACGGCATTGAAAATGCAATCATCCAGAATGACATCAGGCTGCAGATTCCTTCCGACATCACGGCGCTCGGATACAAGGGTCAGGTGAGATGGAAAGACATCACCTTGGGAACGGATATCACATATTATGTCACCCGTCCTCAAAACCCTGAATATGAAGACAGCAACACTTCCGACACAGCACAAGTCCCTGTACAGAAAGGACTTGAAGGAGACATCTATGCCGGATATGCAAGAAATCTTTCCGGCAACTGGAAGATAGATGCCGGAATCAAAGGAAGTTTCTTTACCAATCTGGGGACTGCACCAGACTTCAGACTGTCGCCATCTCTAATGGTTTCATACAATGCCTACCACCTTGGCAAGGCATATGCGTCATACGGATGGCAGCACCAATACGTTTTTCAGGCAGGGTTATCGAATATCGGACTACCTTTCGACTTCTGGTTTCTTGCCGGTTCATACAGCAAGCCACAGAGCGCCCATACTTTCTCTCTAGGCTACGAAAAAACTTTCTTCAACGGCATGTTCTCCCTCAATGCAGATCTGTATTATAAATCATTGGACAATCAGGTCGAATACCATGGTGACATCTTCGACTTCCTGAGCAAAGACTATGACCTTGAAAGATACCTTCATTCGGGAAAGGGTTTGAACTACGGCGTCAATCTTATGGTCCAGAAGCAATCCGGAGCCCTTACCGGCTGGATAAGTTATTCTCTCGGCCGTGCTCTCCGGAAGTTCAATGATCCGGAATACCCGGGAATTTATCCGGCCAATCATGAAAGGATCCATGAAATGAACGCAGTCTGCTCATACGACCTCAGAAGGTGGAATTTTTCAGGAAACTTTGTCTTTGCTAGCGGACTGCCGTTTACTGCGCCAGAGGCGTTCTACATATCATCAGGAATGCTGGTGACACAATACGGAGAGCATAATTCGGCAAGAATGAGGCCTTATATAAGGCTGGATCTGGCAGTTAACTTCAAACTCACAGACAAAGGAAGGACAGAAAGCGGCCTCAACGCATCTGTGTACAATGTCCTGGGCAGAAACAACGAGGTCATGTGGAAACTTGACGTCAATGAACAGAACGAGTTCTACTACCGCCCTATAGCATACATCATGCGTATCATGCCTTCAATAAGTTATTATTACAGATTCTGATATGTATAGGTTCATATTATTGTTGACTGTTCTGACTCTGGCGGCATGCAACAAGGTTCATATACCGGAGAATGAATCCAGGCTCGTAGTCGAGGGCTGGATTGAAGATGGACGGTTCCCTGTCGTGCTTGTCACCAGTTCCGTCCCTGTAAGTCTTGAACCTCAGGAACTTGAAAGCCTGGAAGATCATATAGTAAGATGGGCCAAGGTCAGCGTGAATGACGGAGAAAAGGAAATCATCATGGCAGGAGGGCCGGACAACAGTTATTTTCCTCCATATTCCTATACGACAGCAAGAATGAGAGGCAGGGCAGGAGGGACCTATGAACTCAAGGTTGAATATCAAGGTCAGACTGTGACTTCAGCCACGACAATACCGGCAAAGAAGAGTCTTGAATATCTTAAGGTGGAATCCATACCACCAGCCGACACATCTTTCAGGATTGTTGCAGGTATACGGGACGACGAGAAAACTTCAGACAGATACAAGTTCTTCATCCGTAAGGAAGGAAAGGACAGTTCATACATATCATCCTTCCTCGGACTCTTGAAAGATGAAGAAATGGACGACACTGTCTATGAAACGCCCATATACAACAACATCTCAGTCAATTCAAGTGTCTTCGAACAGTTTTTCAGCGCAGACGATGTCATATATATACGATTCAGCACCTTGGACAACACATCTTGGGAGTATTGGAACGATTATGATGAAATACAGGCGCTGTCACGTAATCCTTTCATTCCTTCAAGCAAGAAGATACGCACTAACATCAATGGAGGATTCGGATGCTGGGCCGGCTATGGATCGACGTATTACAAGGTTTCCATTCCTGACTCCCTCGCATCCGGACGCGTTTTCAGAATGCAAACACGATGATCTTCCAGAGGATCAGGACGGCAACGATGGTCTTGAGGCCTGTGCCGGTGATGAAGCCGAGGAAGGAGCCGATGGCGGCCTTCATTGCCTGGGCCACTCCCTGTCTGTTATAATAAAGTTCCGCAAGAAAAGCACCCAGGAAGGAGCCCAGAATCATGCCCACAGGAGTGAGGAATATGCCTATTATAAGTCCCGCCATGGCACCGCGCTCTGCATATCTGCTGCCGCCGGTGACCTTGGTGAACCACATCGGCACGACATAGTCGATGACGGAGACTATGGCCACGACCACACCCCAGACAATCAGAGTCCTGGCCGGAAGTTGCTCACCGGCAGCATTGGTTCCGTTGCCCCAGATGTACAGGATGAGAAGACCGATCCAACTCACAGGCGTACCGGGAAGTCCAGGAAGTATGCTGCCGGCAATTCCGATGATACCGGCCACTATCGCCAATATTGAAACTAAAATATCCATAATACTTTGCACCATTCCGGATATGCCTATGTGCTCCGGTAACCCCCGCCTCCCATACGGGAGGCACCCCCTAGCCGGGGGTGGCATGTCACTCTCCGCACATAATCATATCCGGAATTGATAAATTATTCATTAGCCATTATATCTTCGATATCGGAAGACGCGATAGGCAGGCGGTGAGGGCCAAGACGACGTGCTCCATCCTCTGTAACGAGGACATCATCCTCAAGACGGATGCCGCCGAAACCGTAGTAATCCTCGAGTTTTGCGTAGTTGACAAAACCCTTGTCCGTGCCTTCCCTCTTCCACTGCTCGATCAGAGCGGGGATGAAATAGATTCCTGGTTCGTCTGAAATGACATGTCCCGGCTTCAGGTCGCGGGCCATACGCAGGTTGCCCATTCCCAGAAGAGGCGAACGCTTGCGCTCATCACCATATCCTACATAGTTCTCACCAAGGTCTTCCATATCATGGACATCCATACCCATGTTGTGGCCGAGTCCGTGAGGCATGAACAGGCCCGAAATACCGCAGGCCACCATCTCGTCCACATCGCCACGTACGAAATCAAGGGCCTTCAACTGTTCGAGCATATATCGTACAGTGGCGCAGTGCACGTCCCAGTACGATGTGCCTGGCCTGGTGATGCTGAATGCAAGTTCGTTAGCCTGATGGACGATGTCGTATATCTCACGCTGCTTTGTAGTGAACTTTCCGCTGCAAGGATAAGTGCGGGTGAAGTCCGAAGCATAGTGCGTGTTGCTCTCCGCACCGGCATCCACAACGAGAAGACGGCCTGGAGTGATGATCTGATGATGGCTGTGATTGTGGAGGGTCTCTCCGTTCTGAGACAGGATGGTGGTGAATGAAACTCCCCATCCCTTTGAGAGGGTGACGCCTTCCATGCGGCCAACGATATCCTGCTCAAGGACGCCAGGCTTGCAGCCGCGACGCGCTTCGGTATGCATCAGATAACCGAGTTCGCATGCCTTGTCGATCTCCTCGATCTCGCACTGCTCCTTGATGAGACGCATTGAAACGACCGCCTTCACGAGTTCTTCGGAAGCATGACGTCCTCCGTCTGCCATAGGGGCGACCTTTCGGACATCTGATGAAGGAATGCCGGTCAGTTCGGAAAGTTTCATCTGGTTGTAGTATCTTGCAGGAGGAAGAAAATGTACCGGACGACCTGCGGAAACAGCATCCGACACGGCCTTGTCGAACTGAGCAAGAGGCGCGGTCTTCGCACATCCTATAAGTCCGCCTTTCGATGCCACAGACGGCTGCGGACCCATCCATATGATGTCGTCTATGTCTACATCATTGCCATAGAGGCACTCGTCGGCAGTGTCAAGATCAAGAACAGCCGCGAACCACGGTTCGTCTATTCCCCAATAATAAAGAAAAGAACTGTCCTGACGGAACTTATAGTCATTGCCGCGGTAGTTCATCGCAGCATCCACATTGCCAAGGAATACGGCAATTCCCCTCGCGCCTTCCGGCGTCATTGCCGCCATACGCTCCAGCAGGACGCGGCGGCGGTTTACATATACTTCAGAATTGAACATGGCATTCGTTTTTAAATCATACAAATATAATACAATTGAAATAAAAACTCGATATTTGCAGGAAATGAAAATCACACAGACGATGAAAAGACAAATGACACTGGCGCTTGCCGCCACCCTCATCATGACAGTTCAGGCAGTTGCTCAGGACGACTGGGCCAATATCGGAAGGTACGCACAAGCAAACTCGGAAATCACCGTACAGCCGAAGGCCGTATTCATGGGAGACAGCATCACCCAGTGCTGGTATGACGCTGATCCCGGATTCTTCAACGACAACAACTTCGCCTGCAGAGGCATCTCCGGTCAGACGACATCGCACATGCTGGTCCGCATGAGGAAGGACGTGGTCAATCTGCACCCGAAGTATGTCGTCATCCTCGCCGGCACCAACGACATCGCAAAGAACAACGGCTTCATAGAAGTCGATGACATCTACGGCAACATCGTGTCCATGTGCGAGATAGCGAAGGCAAACAGGATCAAGCCTGTCATATGCTCCGTACTGCCTGTAAAGCAGTATAAATGGAGACCGGAAGTCACCGACTGCGCAGACCGCATAATCAGACTGAACTCCATGCTGAAGGAATATGCCCGTCAGAACAGATTCACATACGTCGACTACCATTCCGCAATGAAGAATGCAGAAAACGGCCTGCCGGAGAAATGGTCATATGACGGGGTACACCTCACTTCAGAGGGCTATGAGGTCATCGAGGAGATGATACTGAAAGTCTTGAAATAACGGTAATCACCTGTTTATAAGAATACTGTCAAATGCAGCCTTCGCCTCCACGGTGAAGGCTATTTTAATATATGAGGCATCGATGTCAAGACCGTCGGACAGAACATGGTCCACAAATGCATCATGTCCGGTGTTAGGACAGACAGGCGCATCCTTGATTGCGGCAAGGGACCACTTTTCACCATCTACGCTTGTAAAAAGGAATATCTTTGAAGGAGGGACGATACCGTCCTTATGAGAGTTCAGCATACGGACAAGTACGCTCTTTAACTTTCCGCCCTCGACAGGTACGACTATCTCATGCGTTCCCGCCTCATAGAACTTCCAGCGCGGATCAGACACATCTTCCGTTGCCGCAGGACCGAAACGCCCGGCCATGGAAGCCTCTGCCGCTTTCCAGTAACGGTCACCGCCGAGCCATGCCATATAGTCCTGATATGCCTTTGCAGACCAATGAGGCTGACCCAGCTGATATGGAGAAGAAGGGTCGTCGAAAAGGCCGCAGAACACAAATGAGATTATCTTTTCCGCACCGCCTGCAGTTGCCGCGATCTGCTGGGAAAGGAAGCGGCTGAATGGCGCCGGCACAAGGGCCGAAGAACGGTCGTTGGTCCCCTTCTCCCAGGCGAAGGACTCGCAGTTTGCCCACATGGCGATGCCGGTACGGTCGTGGATGGCACGGAGTTTCTTCCAGTTCTCACGCAGCCGGGTGAGCGGATAACGCTCTCTCACACAACCGATTTCGTCCTGATATGCAATGATATCCACAGTCAGACGTGCGATCTGCTGCTCGTAACGAGGATCGTCAAAATCAGAATTGAAGATTCCATATGGAGAGATGAGTATCTTGGCGTCAGGAGTGAGTTCACGGGCGCGTGCAGTGAGAGCGTTCACTGCATCTACCGCATAATCGGTAAGAACCGGGCCGAAACAGTCCTCTACAGGAAGGTACCATCCGTAAAAGGCGGGATGTTCCCCATAAATGGAAGCAAGTTCCGTCATCATCTGTATCTGACGTCCCTTTATCTTAGGATCGCGCAGATTGTCATCCTGATCCTTGGCCCATCCAGTACTCATGAAAACCTTCATACCATGCTCGGCCGCGGCATCCATGATGGCATCGACAGGGCTCTGACGCCACTTCGGATAGTGCCACTCCATAAGTCCGGAAGGATAGTAGGCCTTCTCTTCATTGGCAACGGACATGAATATGAGGTATTCCATACCCATCTTCTTCATCTCAGCCACCTTGGCCGCCCACATCTGAGGGTCCGTGCCGTCGATATGCGGAGGATTGGTGTATTTGTTACGGACATCCTGATATGGGAGATTGATGAATGTTCCGGTCACAGGAAGGACTTCACCCGCAACGGTGACATCAGTGGCAGTGGCAGTTTTAACTGCAGGATTTCCGCAGCATGCTGTCACGAGGACAAAAAATGAGAATAAGAGTACCTTTTTCATAAAAAATGAACTTGTCCTGCAAAAGTAGTCATTATTTCTTACCTTTACGACATGAAACGCAGAGACTTCATCAAGACTGCCGGACTGATGACGGCAGGCGCCGCCATGACAGGCCTTACAGGATGCGCAGGCGGCGGCAACTCCCCGAAAGCATTCAACCTGAACAAGGCCGGCAAAGGCATGAAACTCAGTTTCGAGCCGTACGAACTTCAACTCAGACACACCTTCACCGTGTCATCCTACTCCCGCAAGACCACTCCCGGAGTCCAGGTCAGAATCGACTATGAAGGCTTCACAGGATATGGAGAGGCATCCATGCCTCCATACCTTGGACAGACCGTGGAGAGCGTATGCACCTTCCTTTCCCGTGTGAATCTGGGGCAGTTCACCGACCCCTTCCAACTGGAGACCATACTGGCATATGTAGACAGTCTTTCTCCGGGAGACAATGCTGCAAAGGCCGCCGTAGACATCGCCCTGCATGACCTTGTGGGGAAACTCATAGGCCAGCCATGGTGGAGACTCTGGGGCCTGGACCCGTCGAAAGCGCCTGACACGACCTTCACGATAGGCATAGACACACCGGAAGTGGTGCGGGAAAAGACTCGTGAATGTGCGGACAGATTCAATATCCTCAAGGTAAAGGTCGGGCTTGACAACGACAAGGAAATGATAAGTACCATCCGCGAAATCACGGACCTGCCCCTCGCTGTCGACGCCAATCAGGGATGGAAGGACCGCGAGAAGGCTCTGGACGAGATTTTCTGGCTCAAGGAACAGGGGGTCGTCATGGTGGAGCAGCCTATGGCCAAGGAAAGGATGGACGACAACGCATGGATCACCGAGCGCAGTCCCCTTCCGATATTCGCCGACGAGTCCATCCAGCGCCTTGCAGACATCCCGTCCGTCAAGGGAGCATACCACGGCATCAACATCAAACTGATGAAATGCACCGGCATGAGGGAAGGATGGAAGATGGTGAATTACGCCCGTGCAGAAGGCATGAAGGTCATGGTAGGATGCATGACGGAAACGTCCTGCGCCGTTTCAGCAGCAGCACAACTCTCCCCTGCCGTGGATTTCTGCGACCTCGACGGCAATCTTCTTATCACCAATGACCTTTTCCGTGGAATGGAAGTCATAGACGGACATATAGTCCTTCCGGACCGTCCTGGCATAGGTCTGGAGCCTCTCGGGACTATTCTGCCTTAAGAGTCACCGAAGCCTTCTTCACGCCTTTGGCGCTGACTTCGACATGGATGTCCCCAGGGTCGGTACCGCTCTGGACCAGAACGGTAAGTTGACCGCTGAAAAGATGCATCTGAGGCTCCTGGAAGGATTCGAGGCATGTAGGGTCTCCATTCGCTATGGCCTTGAACGAACCTGCACCGCCGACCTTCACCTTGACCAGTCTGCTGTCGCATGGAACAGGATTGCCGTCCTTATCGGTAAGACTCACATTGAGATAGCAGAGGTCTTCACCATCGGCCTTGAGTACAGTCCTGTCAGGAGTCAGTTTGACGGCCGCGGGCTTGCCTGCTGTGCGCACGACCTTCTCTGCCGCAGCCTCTCCGTCGGCATCATATGCCACCACGCGAAGTTCTCCCGGCTCATACACAACCTCGTCCCACATCAGTCTGAAACGCTTCATGGCCTTTTCGCCGAGACAAGGCACCTGTCCGTCAGGCTCGGCAAAGGTGCGTACACCCTGCGAGACGCCGTTCACGAAAAGTTCTGCAGAAGGATATGAGGTATACACGAACACCGGAGTCACCTCACCCTCACGGCCTTCCCAGTTCCAGTGCGGAAGCACATGCAGGGTATGGTCGGTCCTGTTCCACCGGCTTCTGTAAAGGTAATACCTGTCCTTAGGAATCGAAGCAAGGTCCACGATACCGAATACGGACGAATGGTTCGGCCATGCATCGGTATCATATGGAGACGGCTCTCCGAGGTAGTCGAATCCGGTCCAGACGAACTGACCCATGCACCAAGGATAGTCCTCGTCGGCGGCAAAATCATTGTCCGGAATGTTGGACCACCAGCAGAACTCTGTGTCATAAGAAGAGGACTGATGGTCATCATGCATGATAGCGGCTCCAAGTTTCGCAGGGAAATGGTAGACACCACGGGAACTTACGGTAGACGCTGTCTCACTTCCGAGTATGAGTCTCTGCGGAAGAAGTTCGTATGCAGGGAGATACCTGTCGACCTTATAGTTATATCCCACGATGTCGATCTTTTCCGCGAATCCATTGACTGTCACCGCATTGTACTGGTCCATTCCGCAGGTCACAGGCCTTGTAGGATCTTCTCTGTGGCAGATGTCCTGAAGCCATGTGGCGACTTCAATCCCCTCCGGCTTCCACTGCGATGGGACTTCGTTTCCTATGCTCCACATCACTACAGACGGGTTGTTGCGGAAATGATGGAGCATGTTGATCATGTCCCTTTCCGCCCATATCCGGCCGTTGCCGCTGTCGAGGTTGAAGAACCTGTGGTAGCCGTTGTCGCATTTGGCAAGGTCCCACTCGTCAAAGTTTTCAAGCATCACCATGAATCCCATCTCGTCGCAGAGGTCGATGAGTTCCTCTGCCGGCATGTTGTGGGAAGTACGGATGGCGTCGCAGCCCATATCCTTGAGGATGGTGAGCTGACGGCGGATGGCAGCCTCATTGACGGCAGCGCCGAGAGGTCCGAGGTCATGATGAAGGCACACTCCGCGGAACTTGCGGACCTCTCCGTTGAGAAGGAAACCGACGTCAGGACGGACTTCGATGGTCCTGAATCCGAAACGGACCGACACCTTGTCACAAAAATCCTTGCCATGAGTGACGCTTATCTCCGGCCGGTCCATATCCCACTCCGTATCCACAATACCGCCCGTATACACCTCTGTCTCAACGCAGTAAAGCACAGGACTCTCTGGAGACCAGAGTGACGGCGCCTCAACGGCAAGGGTCTGGGAGACCTCGTCTCCATGAAGCAGACGGGTGTCAAGACTTTCTGCTACTTTATGTCCTTCAGCGTCCAGCACACGGGTGAGAAGAGTGATGACAGAGCCCTTCTCCACTCCTTCTATCCTTGTCCTGACATTTACCGAGGCATAGTCGTCACCGACATATGGAGTGGTCACATAAGTGCCCCATACAGGTACATGGACCGAAGGCATGGTGACATGGCGCACCTTCCTGTAAAGTCCCGCTCCGGGATACCACCTTGAAGACTGAGGCCTGTTTTCCAGAAGAACCACGATCTCGTTCTCTCCCGGCTTCAGGCAGGAGGTGATGTCGCAATGGAACGAATTGTAGCCATACGGCCAGAAGCATACCTTTTCCCCGCCGACAAACACCTGTGCCTCGCTCATGGCACCGTCGAAAAGCAGTACATGCCTGCGTCCGTCAAGTTCCTCCGCAGAGACATCAAGCGTCCTCCGGTATGCGCCCTTGCCCATATACGGAAGTCCTCCTGTGCGGCCGGTCTTCTCTGACGCTACCGTCTCACCGTTCTGGACAATAGCAACCTTCTGAAGGTCGTGCGACCTGTCGAAGGGTCCGTAAATGGCCCAGTCATGAGGCACGGAAACGGCCTTCCAGCCATCTGTAGCATCGACATTATGGTCCTGACGGAACTCCCACTCCTTCAGGAGAGTCTCCGTGCGCTGAACCTGAGCGTAAGATGCCGCTGCCGCCAGCAGGGCAGAAAATACTATAACTATTCGTTTCATTGCAGTTTATATATCAGTCTTTAAAGCAATCCAATACAGAAGTCGGACGTCCGTCTTTCGAGAATGCGCCCATATCGTAGGCATTCCATTTCAAGGTCTCATAATGACTCGGTTTCCAAGAGCCGTCTGTCTGAGGTTCCCAATAGAAGACCCCGGCACATTGGTCGAGTTTTCTGGCCTCCGTCATGAACTCTGCCAGCACAGATGCAGCAGTACCCTCGTTCATATATGTCTTGACTCCCGTCTCGCATACCATCACCTTGCATCCGTACGTATCGCCAAGCGACTTGATATGGGAGAGTGCCAGTTGATTGACAGTAATCCATGTCTTGTTCTGCTCTGCCTGAGGATAATGCGAGAGGCCGATCATGTCGAACTTTCCGCCTGCCGCCTTGAATTTCCTGAACCACCAGTCCAGGTCTTCCCACGCGTTGTTCTGGTGCACTATGACTATGGCATCCGGGAAAACGGACTTGACGGCATCATATCCGGCATTGCTGAGGCCCGCATAATTGTTCCAGCCGTCTGCGATATCGCCACTGCTGGTCCAGAGTTGTCCGCTGCTCCACATCATGCCGTTGCGGGTCTCGTTTCCCACCTGTACCCATTTCGGGGCCACTCCGCTGGTCTTGAGGGCATTCAGGAGAGACTTCGTGTGGTCTGCAACGGCACTCCTGAGTTCAGCCATCGGTTTCCCGGCCCACGCCGCAGGCATGGTCTGCCTCCCGGGATCCGCAAAGAAGTCGCTGTAATGGAAATCGACCATCACATCCATGCCCGCATTTCTGGCACGGACCGCCTTCGCCACCACATCCTTCTGATTGCAGTAGTCGCCATATCCGTTTTCAGGATTCACCCAGACGCGCAGACGTATGGCATTCATTCCGACTTCCTTCATCAGGAGGAAACAGTCCTTCTCCTCCCCTTTCGAGTCGTAGAACTTCACTCCGTCATCCTCCATCTCGGTCACCCAACTGATGTCGGCGCCTTTGACGAAGGCTGTATCGGTATTGTCAGGCTTTTCATCCGTTTCCGGAGTAACCTTATCGGAGTCATCACAGGAGCAGCAGAAAGCCACAACTGCAATCACTGGCATACATTTTAAAAATCTTCTTAACATACTATTCAGCTTTTATTCTTCTTTTCGTGCAAGAGAACTGTCAAGAGAATCACCATACACCACAAATCTCTGGAAGAGATACTCTGTCACGAAATTCAGTCCCATGTTGATGCCTGTCACGAGGTAGCCGTTCCAGTGGAGGGTATCGGCAAGATAATCTCCAAGGATGGTCGTCGCCGGCACGAACACGGCGTAGAACCCGAGGACCTTGAGCATCGCTACCGGCACATTGGCCACAGAGCGGAAGGTGAACTTGCGGTTGAGCGTGAAGTTCCATAGTATGGAAAGGAGAAGGGCCGTCAGATAGCATGGCCAGTAACTCCAGTCGGTAAGTTCGGTAAGAAGGGCAAAGGCGCCCATTTCGATAATGCCCGCACTCGCTGAAAAGAGGGCGAACTTTACGAATCTCCAGAATTCTTTCATCAGAGGTCAGGCTTTGGTTTCAGTCTGCAAAGATAAATATTTTTTCTTCGGCATTTAAATTGCCATTGAGCGGAATGACTGTAACCCGCCACAAGAATGAAACCTCATCATGAAAGTACTGATCGTATGCAACAATGCCTACACGCGGGGAAACGGTCTGCAGACCGCCCTGCTCTCACTGCTCGGCAACCTGAAGGCGGAAGGGATCGATGCCCGTCTTCTGGCCACAGAAAACGAAGATGCCGCAGGTCCTCAACCGGACTACCCTCTGAAGCATTTCCATGTCCCTGTATTTGAATTCCTCATGGAATCCAACGGATTCAGGTTCGGAACCATCGACTCCGGCACGCTGGCACGGGCGGTAAGATGGGCCGATATCATTCATATCCAGGAGGCCTTTCCTCTGGAGTCCAGAGTCATCACACTGGCGGAAAAGATGGGCAAGCCCTGCGTCGCCACCTATCATCTGTTTGCTCAGAACGTGGTGGCAAACGCCATCCACGGAGAGGCGGACAATGTCATCAACTCGGTCATAGACTGGTTCTGGAAGGAATATGTCTTCGACAGATGCTCGCATATCCACTGTCCTACCGAGACTGTCCGCAGGCATCTTGAAGGACAGGGCTTCAAGGCAAGCATGGAAGTGTTCAGCAACGGTATTTCCATCCCGGAAAAGGCCGTGAAGGCAGAAACGGTCATTGCCGGCCCCGGTCCTGTCGAGATTCTGTGCATAGGCCGCCTGGCATATGAAAAGTCGCAGGAGACCCTCCTGGACGCTATGGAGCACTCACGCCATTCCCACAGGATCAGACTTCATTTCGCAGGAAAGGGGCCTATGGAAGAGAACATCAGAAAGAAGGCGGCAAAACTTGTGGATGACGGAGTACTGACATATGAACCTGTATTCGGATTCTATGACAAGGCAGGCCTCACTGAACTCATCCGCCGTTCCTATCTCTATATCCATTGCGCATGGGCCGAAGTGGAAGGACTGTCGTGCCTGGAGGCCATCCGCGAAGGCCTGGTGCCTCTGATCGCGGACGGGGAACTGACCGCCACATCGCAGTTTGCGCTGGATGGAAGGAGCATATTTCCTGCTCACGACGCAAGGAAACTGGCAGAAAAGATCGACTGGTGGATAGAACATCCGGCCGACAGGAATGAAATGGGACAGAAGTATGCCGACTCGGCAAGAGCCTACGACATCCGCAAGTCGACGGAAGCGATGGTCGGCATGTACCGGAAAGCACTGTCATCGCAAGTCCTGCAATAAATCCGGAATATGTTCCGGGAAATGCTTATCTTTGTAAGGACAACCGGAATATATGACGACAGATGGAAATACGGCTTTGGTGGCTGGTGGTCGTCCTGACCAGAAACAGAGGGTACCGCAAGAAGGAAGGACACCCGCGGCTCCTTAATCTCTTCTATAGAAAGTATCCTGCCCTTCAGAAGGCCATCGCAGACAGAAACACGGTGTATAACCGGACGATGGACCTTATAGAACGCCTCGAAGACGAAGGCCGCATCACTGTCATCAGACCGCTCAGGCCGGTCGAAGTCGGCCGTATGGAAAAGGACACGGCAAAACTCCGCGCCCTCTATGAAGAGGGTCATACTCTGGCCGACAGCATCATATAAAACACGATAGTATGAAATCAAAACGGCACCCGCAATTGCGAGTGCTGTTTGTGACCTTTGAGGAAGAGGCTGTTAGAATACCATTCCGACTTTGATAAAGAATGAATTCTTGACTTTGAGTCCAAACTCAATATCATCTGCATCTGAAGAGACGAGTTCCATATTCACATTCTGAAAACCTAAAGAGCAGTGGTATTTCTTATACTTTACACCTACACCATATTCTCCATAATATCTTCCTGCCAGTCTGCCTTCATCTTCAATAAGGCCGTTAGCCAAGACAGCCGGAACTCCGAAACTGAGTGAAAGGAACGGAGATAAGTCCTCGGTAACCGGAATGTATCCCTTAAGATTGAGATAAACCGGCATAAGGAGTGTATTCCAGTTGTCAGAGCCTTCTCCGTCCTCAGGCGAAAGTCTACCAAATGCATATTGGAAACCAAGGCCGACACCGGCAAATGCATACTGGGTGATTCTTACTCCCTGCACAGTTTCAAGAAACGGACGCATGAAATTGGTCTTATTCGTCATTCCGATCATTTCCACCTTATTGCCTGTAGCAAAACCCAGATTATACTCTCCCTGATACCATATCTGAATGTTTCGCTGGGTCTGCTGATAAGTCTTGTGTGTGTTTACACTCGTAATCGTTGTCTTCTGAGCATAAGACATCACTGGAGCAATCATCATAATGAATGCAATAAATACAACTATCTTTTTCATGATAAGTTAAAGATTAAATGGTTATTTTGTTGTTTTGGTTACATCTTCCACATAAATGTGGGCATCATCATTGCTGATCTGTCCCATTCTGTAGAGTTCCTTGATCCACTTGTCGTCCTTAGTTCCTTCACGGAAGCCGGTATATTTTGCAGGGAAGCCTACCATGTTCACAATCATGATATATTTTCCATCTCTCTCTTCCGGTTCCTCTATCTTGATTGCATTTCCTTCAGAATCTACAGCCTCGACAATACGAGTCCTGTGTCTGATATTGAACTGAGGCACGACAATAAGATCGGCACCTGTCTCCTGACAGAAATCATATGTGGCCTGAGCCTTGAGAAGGTTCATATCGATAGACACATTCTTTCCATCAATAAGTTTGCCCACAAGATATTCATTTCCTGCCAAGCCCTGTGGGACATCACGCCTTGCCTTGCCAGTGAAAGTCGCCCTCTTGAAAGTCTTTCCGTCATTATTGACTGACATAACCTCCACTTTGGCAACAAGAGGTGCAACAAGCATCTCATGGCCAGATTCCAGGCTGAAAGCCTCGGTATGTTCAAACGTAGCCTGGCTGCCAGCAAGTTTTGTCGTAGTTATGACCTTTCCCGGACCACGCTGCGCTGAAACACAAAAGTTGGACAACACGAGAAGTGCACCAACAATCATCAAAAATTTTTTCATAATGAAATTCTGGCACCACGACTCCAGAGATGCACAAATAAAACAAGAAAGTGTGGAGTCGTCAGTTTATCCATTGCGAGGCTTTGAAATGCCTATGCGAAATAAACACAACACTTTCATCTATAAGCAATCATACGAGATGACATACAAAGATAGAAAGAACTTGCGTAAAAATGGCAGGATGAGGGTGAAATTTGATAAGTGGTTGGTACATATACCATTTTTGTGTTACCTCACCATATTGTTAATTTCGG
>JAFVHZ010000233.1 GCA_017474265.1 Bacteroidales bacterium
ATACACCAGCGTGAACGTGTACGCAAAGGGTGGTTCCCTGAAGGACCTGGACATAAGAAATACAACCAAACGCACTATGAAACTTCACAGACTGCTACTTAGCACACTTTTGTCGGTAATATTTGTCACAATCTCACACGCAGAAGAAAAGAAAGTAATCAAAGGGTTCTCAGGCGGTATGATGTTGCATTCCGGATATCAGTTCGGAGGCGACAATCCATACAACTTAGACATCAGCAGTCCGACTTTCGGCATAGGTGGCTGTGCAAAACTCCACCTTACTAAGCATTTCAGGACAGGATTTGAAGGGTATTTTTCGACTGCCCCTATCAGCAAAAATGTTCAAAGCGGAAGCCACAACAAACTGTTCTGGACAGGTGTCTTAGCCGACTGGTACTGGCAGAAAGGAAAAATCTTTCCATACATAGGCGCCACAGCAGGTGGCGGAATGGAAACAGCATTCTATATGTTCGAAGGAGACAAGCACGACTGGGAACTTGAACAGAGATCAGTACTGCACAAGCAGCCTTTCTTTGCAATTGACCCATACATCGGAATAGAATACGCAGTAGGCGAAGCCCTCAGACTCACCCTTAAAGCAGACTGGCTCCTCGCCATCAACTCAGACGGTCTGAACAAGCCAACAGGACCACGCATCTATTTCGGATTCATCTTTGCACACTAATCCTGACGCTAAGGCAAATTCGTATTTATCCGCGAGATATACACCAAGCCCCGGCTTACATAACCTTCTCAAACACAAAGAATTCGAATTTATCAAACAACCTTGACACAGTTCAGCTGACGCCCTTCTCCAATACTGGATAAGAAGTCATATTGCACAATGAAGTCTGGAACCGATCTCTGCGCCATAGGATGGAGAATATTCGGTTATAAGTGGCCTACTCTTCAAGAGTTGCATACGCACATGTTCAAGCGTGGATTTACAGGTGCTCACGATGCGATGACCGATGTCCGAGTGCTAGTCAGATGCTTTATCAGGGATTATCGCAACCTTTACCACACCATCCAGCCTGTTCTCGAAGAGGCGGTAGGCTTCCTCGATTTCTCTCAATGGGAAACGATGGGTGATGAGCGGGGTGGTATCGATCTTTCCGGACTTGATCAGACGGAGGACTTCTTCGCAGTCGCAACCATCAACGCCACCGGTCTTGAACGTGAGGTTCTTTCCGTACATATCGGGAAGAGGGAGCGTCTGAGGCTGATCATAGAGGGCAACGACTGTCACGATTGCATTCGGTCTGGCACATTCCCATGCTTTATATGCCGGTCGCTTGAGCAGATGCTCCCCATCGTCACTCGGACAATTGCGTCAGTAGGTTCAACCAACTCCGGCCTCGGCTTCTCCACCAAAGCAAACTTTCCTTTTCCTATGTATGTGTATGCCTTCATATGCTTAAGCATATTTGAGAATCATTTCTGAACATCAATAATAATATCAATTACACCAAAGGTACTTCATTTTCAGTTATTATGATACTATCAAAGGGAAAGATACGTATTATTTGAATGTTTACAATGAAATTAATTATCTTTACCAAATCTGATTCGAGATAGCAAATGAGTACATTACAACGAGCGATAGAAATAGCCACGGAGGCACATCTGGGGCAGTTTGACAAGGCTGGCAAGGAATATATCGGGCATCCGCTGCGCGTGATGGAGATGGGTGTGACCGAAGAGGAGAAGATTGTCGGGGTGCTTCACGACATAGTCGAGGATACTGACTGGACATTCGAAATGCTGGAGGACGAGGGGTTCTCGCAGGAGGTCATTGCGGCCCTGAAATGCGTTACAAAGATCTCTGAGAATGAGAATTACGACGACTTTATCGAACGCATCCGGAAGAATCCGCTGGCTACGGCCGTGAAGATCAACGACCTTTCGGACAATATGGACATCCGTCGTCTCCCCTATCTGAGCGACAAGGATGTCAAGCGTCTGAAGAAATATCTGAAGGCGTACAAGAAACTTACCGGAGAACCTGTATATTCGGTATATGCGGCCCGCCAGGAGCATCCTAATGCATATTTCACTTGGACATCAGAAGATGACGAAGAACTTAAGATGATGTGGGCCGAAGGCAAGTCCGTCAATGAGATAGCAGACTATTTCGGCAGAAAGTCAAGTGCGATAATATCACGAATGAAGAAACTGGGAATATAAAATGAACGAATTCATCCCCCACAGCATAAACGAAGAAAGGACCTACGAGGGAGGCATGCTCGGCGACGTGAAGGCCGGGTTTCCTTCTCCGGCGGAGAATGTCCATGAGAAACTGGACCTTATCAGGCTTCTGGTGAGGCACAGGGCATCGACATTCTTTTTCAGGGTGGACGGCGTTTCGATGGTCGATTCCGGCATGGACGAGGGCGACATCATCATCGTTGACCGCTCCATCGACCCGTACAACAACTGCAAGGCAGTCTGCTACATAGACGGCGAGTACACGGTCAAAAGGGTCGAGATCGGCGAAAATTCAGCCCGTCTGATGCCTGCAAACGAGAACAACAGTACATATAAACCCATCGAAATAACTCCGGAGAACAATTTCATGATCTGGGGTGTCGTGACATGGGTCAT
>JAFVHZ010000234.1 GCA_017474265.1 Bacteroidales bacterium
AATATCGTGATCAGCGGCAAGCAGGAGTTTACCGCAGAGGATATCTCAAAAGGATTGTCTTCTTTCAAGGTGCTTAACCCTGAACTGCACATCTGCTCTCTCGAGCCGGCTGTAAAGATCGAGATGACCCTCACCGTAGGCAAGGGACGTGGTTTCGTTCCTGCTGAGGAGAACAGGGATCCTGAGGCTGTCATCGGAACCATTCCGGTAGATGCCATCTACACCCCGATCAAGAATGTCAACTGGACTGTAGAGAACTGGCGTGTAGAGCAGAAGACCGACTACGAAAAGCTCAATCTGGAGATCGTTACCGATGGTTCGATCACTCCTAATGTGGCTCTTCAGGAGGCTGCAAACATCCTTATCTACCACTTCAAACTCTTCACAGACGACAAGAAACTCTCTCTCGAGAGCACAATCGAGGCAGAGTCAAAGGAACTTGATGAGGAGTCACTCCACATGAGACACCTTCTCCTTACGAAGTTGTCTGACATGGGTCTCTCAGTGAGGGCATACAACTGCCTCAAGGCTGCGGATATCGATACTTTCGCTGACCTTGTTTCCTACTCGAGGTCTGAACTGATGAAGTTCAGGAACTTCGGAAGGAAGTCACTTAACGAGATCGACCTCCTCGTGGAGAAGATGAAACTTTCATTCGGAATGGATGTTACCAAGTTTAATATTGAACCTAAGAAAAAGAACGTATAAGCAATATGAGGCACAATAAAGCAATCAACCACCTTGGCCGCAAGAGCGGACATCGTAAGGCTCTCCTCGCCAACATGGCTAACGCACTCATTCTCCACAAGAGAATCGAGACTACCGTAGCAAAGGCAAAGGCCCTCAAGGTGTATGTGGAACCCCTCATCACCAAGTCAAAGGATGATTCCACACACTCACGTCGTGTCGTGTTCAGTTACCTCAAGAACAAGGAGGCTGTTACAGAACTCTTCCGTACAGTTGCTCCTAAGATCGCTGACCGTCCAGGCGGATACACTCGCGTGTTGAAGACTGGTTTCCGTCAGGGTGACGGTGCTGACATGGCTCTTATCGAACTCGTTGACTTCAATGAAGCAGCACTTGCTTCTGCTCCTAAGAAGGCAGCAAAGAAGACTACACGTCGTAGTTCGAAGAAGGCAGTTGAGGCAGCGCCAGAGGCACCTGCAGCAGAGGTTGAGACTCCTGCAGCAGAGTAATCTGACAAAAGTCGCGCAGCATATGCTGCACAAGATAAGTCCCGTGGTCAAGATTGACTCCGGGACTTTTTATGTTACTTCTTGCTCTGTTTCTTGTACTGGCTCGGGGTCATGCCTGTGAAATTCTTGAAGGCGGTGCTGAAATAACTTTGGCTCGCAAAGCCGGTCATGTCCGATATTTCGGCAATAGTCATGTCTGTGTTCTCTATCAGAGACTTGGCTTTTTCAAGTCTGATGCGGGTTATATATTCCTTTGTTCCCGCACCTGTGATGGCCTTCATCTTGTTGAAGAGCGATGCACGGCTTATTCCCAATTCGCGGCAGATGGTCTGCTGGTCGAGTTCAGGGTCACTGAGATGTTCTGCAATGACCTTGTTGAGTCTCAGAATGAGACTTTCTTCTTCAGATCCGTATCCTGATGCAGGAGCATCTTCATTGTCGAAGTATCTTTTGCGGATGTTTTCCTTGCGTCTGAGCTGGTTGCGTATCAGTTCCATGAGGGTCTCGACCTCGAAAGGCTTTGCCATGTATGCATCGGCACCGACCTTGTAGGTGTCGCTCTGACTCTGTTCCTCTCCTCTTGCCGTGAGCAGGATTATAGGGATGTGGCTGAACCTTTCGTCAGATTTGAGCATGCTGCATAGGGTATAACCGTCACCGTCGGGCATGTTGATGTCGCTGACGATTATGTCGGGGAGGATTCCACGTGTGAGTGTCTCAAGGGCCTCTCTGCCGCCACATGCAGTCATGATCGCTGCGAAATCCGTATGCATGGCTTCTTTGAGGAAATCCAGCAGGGCAGGGTTGTCGTCCACCAGCATGACTGTCTTGTCAGAGGTGCTGAAAGGACGTCCTTCCTCAATCTTCTTCTCATCCGCAGGATTGTATCCTATGAGTTCATTGAGGTATGCTTTGGCAGGAACATCTTCCATAAGGCCGCAGGCAGGAATCTCCCACCAGAATGTCGCTCCCTTGCCCGAGTTGTCGTATGCTCCGATCCTTCCTCCATGCAGCTCTACCAGTATCTTTGAGTAAGACAGGCCGATGCCGCTGCCGTACTGCTCGTTCCGGCTCTGATAGAATCGGGTGAACAGCCGTTCCGGGTCTATGTCCTGCAGTCCGGGACCCTGGTCGCAGATGCTTGTTCTGACCATTCCATCATCTGTAAGCGTAGTCCTGACAGTGATGATGTCTCCTGGACGGCTATGTTTCACTGCGTTCATGAGCAGATTGATCAGAATGGTGTCACAGCGCGTCTTGTCGAAATCCGTTGCGCCGATCTTCGGATCCAGTTCCGTCATGATCTCTATGTTTTCTGCATGTTCTTCATTCACTATGTCTTCAATACATTCCAGGATCCATCGGTTGAAGTCCGAATGCTCAAGTTTCAGACTGCTCTTTCCCACTTCCATCTTCCGAAGATCCAGAACCATGTTAAGAAGATCCCTCATCCGTCGGGACTGTCTGTATATCCTGCTGAGGGTCGGGTAGTGTTCGTCTTCCGCATTCAGCCTGTCGAGAAGCCTTTTCATAGGTGCCATGATCAAGGTCAGAGGCGTGCGAAGTTCATGACTGATGTTGATGAGGAACTGGACTTTATCCTCGTAGGTCTTCTGCTCCTGCTCCTTCAGAGCCAGTTCGAGTCTGTTTCTGCGGCGTCGGGTGATGGTGATATGGATGAAAAGCGCACTGATGCACACAAACATCGTCATTCCGGTGAGGAACCAGCCTGAGAGATACCATGGCTGAGGGATGTGCAGGGTCATGAGTCTCACCGGTTCGCACCACTCTCCGTTGCGTCTGGTACATGTCACAAGAATCTCATGCTTGCCCGGTCTGTCCAACTGCTGTATGTTCAGTACGGGAGATTTGGATTCATATGAAATGCCGACGTCAGGGATCATGAATCTGTATACCTTTTCTCTGAAGATATCCTTCTCCTGGGATGTCACGCTTATTTCAATGCTTTTGCTGTTGCGCGGAACCCTGTATGTCCCGTCATTGACGGCATCGACAGTGACGTTGTCGACAGTCATGCTGTACAGTCTGACAGATGGCTCGTCTGCCGTGTCTATGGAGTAGTCCCTGTCTATGTGAAGCAGACCCTGCACGCCTCCTATATACACATCTCCCTCTCGGGAAAGAAGCCGCGGTTTGCTCAGGTATTCGTTAGGGGCGGCGCCGTCCGAATTTCCGAAGAGAGTGAAGCTGTCTGAGTCCTTGAGATAGGCGTACAGTCCGTTGCCGGTTCCGACCCAGACCCTGGAACTGCTGTCGCATACCACAGATGCCGCTGTCTGCAGAAGGGTGGTCCTGACGTGGGAAAACCTGCCTTCTGATGTGTTGAAACGGCACATTCCCTTGTCTGTGGCCAGCCATATTATCCCGTCGGAGTCCATATGTCCGCTGTTGATCACATGCTTGTTGGTGTGTCCTTTCCTGATGATCTGAGCCCCTCCTTCAGGCAGGAGGTAGATGTTGTAGTAGTCATGCATCCACAGGCCGTCTGCAGTGGAACTGATTGTCAGCAGGTTGCCGTTTGCCTTGTCTCCTATGTCGAATCCGATGTCAGTACACTTCCCTGTGGTCTTGTCAAGCCGGCTTACGGTATTGCTTATAAGAAGAATGCTGCCGTCAGACTCATTGGCAAGATTAAGACTCCTGCCGGCATATCGCAGCAGATAGTTTATTTCAGGATCGTCAATATGTAAAGGACGGATGTTGCCGGTAGTCTTGTCGAAGAGCCATATCCGGTCCGCATAGACAGACAGAGCAAGTTCGGTCGGGGAGTATTCCGCTATGGAGACGATCTTTGTCTTGAGAGTCTTGCCGTAGTGGGTGAATTTACCTGTCCGAGGATCGAATCTGTTAAGTCCTTCTCCGTCCGTCCCTATCCATATGTCCTCATCGTCGCCGTCCTGATAAAGGCACAGTACCGTAGGATTGCTCAACCCTGTGTCAAGTCCGATATGGCTGTCCGAATAAGTCTTCATTCCGCTTTGGCTTATCCTGATGAGCCCTTCCCGGATACTTCCGGCCCAGATGTTGTCGTAATTGTCTGTATATATGCTTTTTATCGAATGTGCCGGCAGAGAAGACGGGTCTCCGGCCGTATGGGAAAGGACCCTGATCCCGTTACTCTGCGGGTCGATGATGTTTATGCCGCCTCCGTCGGTTCCGGCCCATATGCATGAATCTCTTTCCGTCATGCACAGGACCACATCGTTGCTTAAATCTGAGCATGAGGTGTTGTATCTGTGCAGTATTGTTCCGTCTTTTTCAAAGACCACGATGCCGTTGTTGTAGAACGACACCCATATCCTGCCAGACCTGTCGACGAGGGTCGCCGAGACTTCGTTGTATTCGTCGAAAGGGGTCTCCTCTGTTTCTCCGGTCTCTGTGTCGACGAACAGAAGTCCGTTATGCGAACTGCAGAGCAAGGTCTGTCCGTCTATTCTTTCTATGCTGCGTATAAGGAAAGACGGCTTTTCTGCAAGGTCTCTGAACAGTGAAAGCGAAGAATCTTCGAAGGAGTACCTGTAGATCTCTCTGTTGCTTCCGAACCATATCCCGTCTTCATCTTCGCACATGCATAGGAAGGGTCTTCCTTCACCCCAGTCCTCTTCGGGCCGGATCATCTCGAAATGTCTGCCATGCTTGCGTACCGGTCCTCTGTTGGTCAGGATCCACAGGTCTCCGTTTCTGTCTGCAGTAGTCTGATAGACCCTCTTCCCTGCGAACAGGGAATCCTGATGGTTATGAAGACTATTGCCGTTGAAACTGTACAGACCGTTCGGAGTGCCGAGCCATACATCCCCGTCCTTTTCCTTATATATGCAGTTGACGGTGGAGGTCAATCCTTCATTACGCGATATCCGGGTATATATGAATCGTTCCTTTGCTGTGATCTGACATATGGCTGTCAGGAAAAAGATCATGGTAAGGAGCAGTCTTCTCATGGCTTGTGTTTTAGTGACATACAAACTTACGCAAAAATATTTTCAATAATGTCCAAAAAACTTTAAAATATCGATTTAAAGGCCATGTGATAGACAAAATCTGAAACATAATGTCTAAATTTGAATCATGACCTTCTGACCATAACTTAATTTTGCATCGGAAACAAAACCAGTCGATCATGAAAAAACACTATCTCATGTTGTCATTGCTTCTGGCGTCAGCGACATCGCTCCAGGGCCGGACATATCCGAAGGACTCCCTCGTGCTTGAGCAGGCGGTGGTCGTGGGTATGGGTACGCAGAAGCGCAATACAATCACTGCAGCAGTCTCGACTGTGGCATCTGAAGATGTGGCCTGGAGGCCAGTGACTGACATCACGGGTGCGCTTCAGGGAAATGTTGCCGGACTGAACATCGTCACCGGCGCCATGGAAAACGGTACAGGAGGCGAACCCGGAAGTCATGTGGCTTTCAACATCAGGGGAATGGGATCCATAAACGGAGGCGAACCTTATATCCTTGTAGACGGAGTGGAGCAGAGCCTTAATAATGTCAATCCTGCAGATGTTGAAAGCATAACTGTCCTGAAGGATGCTTCCGCATCTGCAGTATATGGGGCAAGGGCGGCCTATGGCGTGGTGCTGGTGACGACCAGAAGCGGCAGGAGCGGCGAGGCGTCTGTAAACTACAGGGGGACCGTCGG
>JAFVHZ010000235.1 GCA_017474265.1 Bacteroidales bacterium
AGACGGAGGTCGTTGCAGATCTTGTTCATCTTGGTTGCTATTCTTCTGAGAGCGGAAGAATAGCCTACCATGCATGATGTATCGGAAGTGGCAGCCACAAGATTGCCTGCAAGTCTTATATCCCAGCCTGTTATCTCACGCAATGCTGCAATACACTTCTCTGAATAGCCTGGTTCAGAGCAGATACCGGTTCCGATGGCAGTAGCGCCCATGTTCACTGTAAGAAATTCATTGGCAGCGAATTCCACGTTGCGTACCTCATCCTTCAGGATCGATGCAAATGCCCCGAATGTCTGACCGAGGGTCATAGGCACGGCGTCTTCCAACTGAGTACGTCCCATCTTGAGGATGCCCGCAAATTCTTCAGCCTTCTTCTCGAAAGAACCGATAAGTCTGTTGAAATGCTCAAGAAATACAAGATGAGTCGCATAAAGACCGAGATGTATTGCTGTAGGGTATGCGTCATTTGTCGACTGAGAGCAGTTTACATGATCATTAGGAGAGCAGTACTGGTATTCTCCCGGCTCATGTCCCATGATCTGAAGGGCGCGGTTCGCTATCACCTCATTTGCGTTCATATTGGATGTGGTTCCGGCACCTCCCTGGATCATGTCTACGGGGAACTGGTCATGATGCATGCCGTCCATTATCTCACGGCATGCCTGCGCAATCGCATTGTACTGTTCATCTGTAAGAAGTCCCAGTTCATGGTTAGCCATTGCAGCACCTAACTTGGTGATGGCAAAACCTCTGACAAAGAGAGGATGCTCACTCAAAAGGAATCTGCTTATTGGGAAATTCTCGATGCCACGAAGGGTCTGAACTCCATAAAGTGCCTCTGCAGGCACATTCATAGAACCTATAAGATCGCTCTCAATACGTGTCTTTCCAGATAGATTTTTCATCATAAACTCTAGTTAGATTATACATTGTAATCAAATTGCGGGTTCAAAGTTAGAAATTATAAAAATGTAAAGCAACCATGTTATGTTAAAATTGTCTATATTTGTTTTCTTTTTATATGACAATATGAACAGCCTACCGAAAGACCCGATGATGCTCATGAGCGTCATCAACATGAAACTGAGAGACTTCTACCCGTCCATTGAAGACCTGTGCGACGACATGGACATAGACAGACAGGACCTCGACTCCATCCTAAGCAAAGCAGGATTTGAATACAGCAGAGAACACAACAGATACATGTAAACATATGATAATCAAGTTTGACGAGATCGGAACCTCGATTCTTCCCAAATTCAAAGGCGGAGAGAAAGAATTTGCCGCAGACATGTTCTTCGACGGAACGAACCGCATATTCAGGGGACGCCTCATTCCGGGCGCCACCATCGGCATGCATACTCATGACGACAGTTGCGAAGTGATATTCATCCTCAGCGGACATGGAACAATCATGGAGCAGGCTCCAGATGGCAATCCGACCACACAGGCCGTTTGCCCTGGCGACTGTCTATACTGTCCCAAAGGACATACCCACAGCCTAATGAACACATCTCCTGAGGAAGACCTGGTCTTCTATGCGGCAGTACCAAAACAATGACGGCATGAAAAGAATTATATTGATTCTGATGTCCATGTCATGTTCTCTCATGGCATCAGCACAGATAGTGAGCATAGAGAGTCCTGACCTGCAGACAACAGTATACGTTGGATCAACAGACGGTATAGCATGGTACAGCGTCTCATGCGGAAATGACATAAACATTCCGGCATCACGTCTTGGCCTGAAGACCAACGACATGGATTTCTCGAACCTGGAACTGGAAGGCATCCGAAGGGACCAGGCAGAAGAATCATATACCCTCGACAGGAGCAAGACGGGACTGGTCTCATATTGCGCAAATATAGGCATCTGCGCCTTCATGAATCCTCAGGGACAGAAGGTAGAGGTGGAATTCCGCGTCAGCGACAACAATGTCGCCTTCAGATACCTCATCCCGAAGGAAGGTGAGACTGGAAGCGTCCGCATCATGGACGAACTGACGGAATTCTCCTTCTGCGACAATGCAGACAGCACCTATATTTCCACATACCTGACCCCTCAGAGTCATGCTATGGTCGACTGGAAGAGGACAAAGCCTAGTTACGAGGAGCATTATGACATCGGAGCGCCGATTGCAAAGGCTTCGGAATTCGGTCATGGCTACACCTTCCCATGCCTTTTCCGGATGGGAGATGACGGATGGGTGCTCATAAGTGAGACAGGGGTCGGCGGCAACTACTGCGGTTCGCGCCTTAGCGACAGCAAAGTCATTACCAGGGACAACTCCGGTACTCCGGATGACCCTTCCGACGACAAGGTATACTACAGTTACAAACTCGAATACCCGATGCCTGAGGAAAACAACGGAAACGGTACTTCCGAACCCGCCATTTCCCTGCCTGGAGCCACACCTTGGCGCACCATCACTCTCGGCGAGACACTGCGCCCGATTGTGGAGACGACTGTCGCATGGGACGTGGTGGAACCGTTGTATGAGAGCAGTCACAAGTACGATTACGGAAAGGGCACGTGGAGTTGGATCGTTTGGCAGGATGGCAGCATCAACAAGGAAGATCAGTTGAAATACGTCGACCTGGCGTCTGCGATGGGCTTTGAATATGTTCTGATAGACAACTGGTGGGACACACGTATCGGTACTGAAGGCATCAGGGAGATCGTTTCATATGCGAGGACCAAAGGTGTGGACGTCTTCCTGTGGTACAGTTCGAGCGGATGGTGGAACGACATAGTCCAGGGTCCGACAGACATCATGTCGTCCCCTATCCCTAGAAAGAAGGCGATGAAATGGATGAACGAACTGGGGATCAAGGGCATAAAGGTAGACTTCTTCGGAGGCGACAAACAGGAGACGATGCGGCTTTACGAGACCATACTGAGCGATGCCGACGACCACGGACTTATGGTGATATTCCACGGATGCACCCTGCCGAGAGGATGGGAAAGGATGTACCCGAATTATGTGGGAAGCGAGGCCGTACGCGCATCAGAGAACCTGATTTTCATGCAGTCGGAATGCGACGACGAGGCTGTTGACGCATGCCTGCATCCATTCATACGAAACACCGTGGGCTGCATGGAATACGGTGGCTGCTTCCTTAACAGAAGGCTCGACAGAACCAATACCAAAGGCCATATCAGACGCACCACAGACGTATTCCAACTCGCCACATGCGTACTGTTCCAGAATCCGGTCCAGAACTTTGCCATTGCACCGAACAACCTTACAGATGCTCCGGCGGCATGTCTTGACTTTCTGCGCGACGTGCCGACCACATGGGATGAGACCCGCCTTATTGACGGAGTTCCGGGTGAGTTCGTCCTTCTGGCCCGTCGTCACAGTGACACCTGGTACATTGCAGGTGTATGTGCAGAAGACAAGGTTCACGAATACAACGTATGGGAACTTATCTACGGCCTCAGAGACATCTCTTCGGACACATCCTGGACCCCGGCAAAGGATGCTGATATACTGATCTATGAAGGAGGCAACGAGCCTGTACAGAAGCGCGTCAAGGCAGACGACCTGTACAAGACCGACGTATCCTTCGGAAAGAATGACGGCATAGTGATAACCTTCAAGATCAGATGACAGATATGACAAACGAACTTCTTATAATCCTCTCATTCCTGATAACATATGGAGGAGTCGTGCTTTCCTACCGGCTGTTCGGCAAGAAGGGACTTCTGGCATTCAACATACTGGCCACCATTCTGGCAAATATCGAAGTGCTTATTCTCGTAGATGCGTTCGGACTTGAGATGACACTAGGCAACGTATTGTTTGCCAGCACATTCCTTATCACTGACATCATGAGTGAGAACCATAGCAGAAAGGATGCGAGCAGGGCTGTAGTCATCAGCACAATATGTTCGATATTCTTTATCATTCTGTCCCAACTGTGGCTGCTGTACACCCCGAGCGCAAACGACTGGGCAAGCCCTTCGATAAGGGCCATATTCAGCAGCACCCCGAGAATAGTGTGCGCTTCTCTGGGAGTATACCTCATATCGCAACTGACTGATGTATGGCTCTACCACAAGTGGTGGGACTGGTGCAGGAAACGTTTCGGAGACAGCCGCAGAGGCCTGTGGATAAGGAACAACGGATCGACAATGATATCCCAACTGCTGAACACCCTACTGTATACTACACTGGCATTCTGGGGCACCTACCCTATCGGAACCCTTGTATCGATATGTGCCAGCACCTATCTGATATACGTCGTGACAAGTCTTCTGGACACGCCTTTCGTATACTGGTGCAGAAGCATTCATGACAGGCATCTTGACGGATCAACTGAAAAGACGGAGGAATAAGCATGCCGCAACAGGAATTACAACAGCAGCGACAGTCTTCTGTAAGACCGGTACCTAAAGAGCCTAGAAGATATCGCGTCATCATCCTTAACGATGACTTCACGACTTTTGAATTCGTTGTGGACGTGATGGTCATAGTCTTTCAGAAGACTCAGCAGGAAGCATGGGACATAGCGGAAACCACCCATGTGAACAAGAGAGCAGTTGTCGGGACATATTCTCTCGACATTGCCAGAAGCAAGGTTGCCAAGGCTACCTCGATGGCAAGAAGCGAAGGTTTCCCATTGAAGTTTGACATTGAACCGGAATAATTTATGGCATTGAACCAGACACAGCAAGTCACAGCAGCGTTGGTAGAGGCATATGGAATAGCAACCGAAAAACGTCACGAATTCCTGACACCGGAACATCTCCTGGCTGGTTTCCTCAAGGACAAGGACTTCTGGGAGGCCATTTCTGCCTGCGGCCATGCAGATGAACTTGAGACAAACATCTATGAATATCTTAATAGCCTCGGCACCGTTCCTGACGGACTTGACCTTGCGATAGACTTCTCGTCTCAGACTCAGGAACTGTTCGAGAAGGCAGCCCAGACAGCATCGTCGGCAATGGTGCAGACTGTTCAACTACACCATGTGCTATACTCATACTTCCACCTTGAAGACTCCAACGCAAGATTCTTTCTGGAGAGATGCCTGGACTGCAGCGTTCCTGATTTCCTGAATTCTCTCATCCGCATCAGCGAAGAAGGCGGACAGAATGACACCGACCAGACTGCTGAAGAGAAACTGTCGAAATACTTCACACCGGTAGAGCCGCATGAGGGCCTTGTAGGTCGGGATGAAGAGATGGCCAAAGTGATCAGAGTCCTGTGCAGGAAGACAAAGACCAATGCAATAATGGTCGGTGGACGAGGCGTCGGAAAGACCGCAGTCGCACGAGGGATCGCCGGCCTGATAGAAAGCGGACGAGTTCCCGAAAAACTTCAAGACAAGACCCTTATCGAACTGAATGTCAGCACATTGTTAAGCGGCACACAATACAGAGGTGACCTTGAAGGAAGGGTTCAGGCAATCATGGAGGCAATCAAGGAAGACGGAGGCTTTATCGTATATATCGACGAACTCCGCTCCCTTGGGGGTGTCGGCCGCAACGATGACGGATCCAAAGACATTTTGAGTCTGTTGAACCCATACTTCAAGTCAGGAGACATAAAATTCATTATATCAGCCACTCCAGAAGACATAAAGAAGGTATCTGCATTAGACAGCGGCGTGATTGGACTGTTCAGGCAGATCGACATAGAGGAGCCATCTGACGCCGAGGCACAGACCATAATCAAAGGTATGATACCGACTCTTGAAAGACATCACAATGTGAAGTACATGGAGGACACCGTATCACACGCCGTCAGCATGAGCCGCAGATATATGATGGACAGATGCCTGCCTGACAAGGCCATAGACCTTCTGGATGAGGCCGGAGCGTATGTGGAGACAAACAAGGGTTCTGAAGTCACCAGAAAGAGCATCGACCAGGCCCTGGCAGACATATGCAGGATAGACGTTCAGGCATCTGACGATGAAACGAGGGACGACCTGTTCAACATGGAGGAAAGACTTGGAAGACAGATATATGGTCAGGAAAAGGCGATAAAGGCCGCCTCCGAGGCCATCCTGATGTCAAAGGCCGGACTTATGGACAACACCAAGACAGTGGGAAGTTTCCTCTTTGTAGGCCCTACAGGCGTCGGCAAGACCGAACTGTCCAAGGTGCTGGCCAAGCAACTTCACGTTCCTCTGCACCGTTTCGACATGAGCGAATATTCAGAGAAGCACTCTGTGGCGAAACTTATCGGCTCCCCTGCCGGATATGTCGGTTACGACGACGGCGGCATACTCACAGACCTTGTCAGGAAGAATCCTTACTGCGTGCTGCTTCTTGACGAGATAGAGAAGGCACATGAGGACATATATAATCTGCTC
>JAFVHZ010000236.1 GCA_017474265.1 Bacteroidales bacterium
ATACAGCCAGAGTAGGAATGATGTACTCGGCTCCGATCTTGTCGGCTATGATCTTCTTTACCGCCTGCTTGTCAACTATGGAAGTGCTGGTCGATCAATTCAGCCGCATATTCATCAGACCACTCGCAGTCCATATTCCGGTCTCTGCTGAAGAAGAATACATTTCGGGCCTGCTTTGAAATACGTTCATTTGATGTGTCAAATTCCGGTGTGCCGAGCACCTGCCAATGGCGGTTGATTCTGAATGTGCGGTCTCTATAGTCAAAGACTATCTCATCTTCATCTATTGATGCTACAGTCAATTCTCTGCCATACACAATAAAAGTATATCCCGGCACTAGTACATCAGTATCAACATGCTCCCACAACTTGACCCTGTTGCCGACTCCCGAATCCATGGATGTCTCTATCTTTATTATATTGAAGTATTGTTTCATATCATTCCGAAAAATTACGCACCTTGGCTGTCTCTCCAGGAGGAGGCATCTCACCTGGCAGAAGAGGTGCAAAGATGGTCCTTTCTGTTGATACACGGCCGTCTATATCAATTGCCGAATTCAAGAGAGTCACCAAAAAGGCTTCGTTTTCCCTTGCACAACGGTACATGTCATCAATGACCTTTCTCAGTTCAAGAAGTATCTTGTTTGTTACCTTCATGACTTTACGGAAAGAGATGGCACCCAAACCCAATTCCACGAGACCTAAATTTGCCGTAGGAAGTTGTATCAAGAGGTCTGTCACATCCTCCTTAAGTGATTTAAGGGCATCTAGATCATATGAATATTCATTTAGTGTATACGGAATCCTCCAACCGTCTGAACCGCTTGCTACATTCTCACCTTTGGTGAACAATTTTACAGCCTTGCATATCTGCCCCACCTCAGTTTCAAGGTAGTATGTATATACAGAATATTTCGGAGCCCTTTTCACAAGTGCCTCCTGAACCTCATCGTAGAGGTCTTCAAAATCCTCAATGAAATCATCTATTACATCCACATCTGTGTCTCCTGGATGCTTCCATCCTTCAGGAACAGTAAGGTTTGTCCAGACAGGCTCAGTAACAACTTTAAGTGCAGGACGCATATCTTCCGGAACTTTGAGTTCGCATTTTGTCTTTGACACCTTGATATTATGGAAAACATAGGCTGCTGATGTGCCGTTTGTATTTGACAGCCAGAACATCAACTGCTCGCATCCTTCTATCGGCACTGTGACAGTCTGCGGCTGCATACCTTCAAACACATCAAGTTCTGCCACAACATTCAGGTTTGAACCTATCAGAAGTCTCTCCTTACGTTCACTTATGTCAGGCTGCATGGTATCCGGTCCAAGAAGTTGGGTGTCACCTTCCTTCCTAAGACACTCAACAGTAAAAGTAACACTGTTGTACTGGCCATAAGTATTAAATGCTGCGCACGAATTCTCCACTGCTTCTCCACCTGCAGCCAACAAGAGGAGTGGTGCTATAGGGGCAAGAGTTGCCCCTACTGTAGCACCTCCTACCGCTGCTCCTGTTGCAACAAATGAGGCACCTACTGCCGCAGAACCAATTGCACCTGCGCCCACAGCATCAGAACCGGAAAGCGCACCAAAGTCGAGTGAGAAATGAGTGCTGGTCTGCAGCACGAAACCTTTATATATTCTGCTACCGTCATATCTGGTAAAATAATTCCTCATAGATGTTCCATCAACAAAAGCACCCTCCCTCGATGAACTTACATAATGGATATAAGGGGCTCCAAGATCTATAAGATCAATCTCATCAGGACACTCCGGAACAGGATGAACAAACAGGTCGTTCTCCACAGGCTCTCCACGATATACCACAAGATCGGCAACTCCGAATGCTGCGGCATCCATCGTACTCTGTCCGCTGCTTTCGAATTTCAGTTTCCTGCATTTGTTGATCGGGATAATATACTTCTGGTTTGGATAAGTGGAATGGAGAGGGACTTCAAATATCAGTTCTTCATCAGCATAGAC
>JAFVHZ010000019.1 GCA_017474265.1 Bacteroidales bacterium
CCATACAATAAACGAAAATACAAGTACAATCACTCCCCACATGATCATGGGAGTGCCGGAGTTCTTTTCAAAGTCTCTTCTGCTCTTTGCGATGGCGTCACTGATGATATGAAGACTTTGTTCAGGTGTCATTTCATTGGTTTTCATACAAATAAATATTTAATGTTTGACTTATCCGATTCCGTCCCTACCCTTCCGGACGGGTAGAAGACAGAATCATTCAATGTGATCACGATGCAAATATAAACAAGTTTACGTTATAAACCTAATATTCTGAAAAATTTCTTGATTTAGAAAGAACAGACATAATATTTGCTATTGGGACTGAAAACAGTATATTTGAAGATAAATTCTGAATTATGTTAAAAATTGGTGACAGAATGCCGGATTTCCAGGTCGCAGACCAGGACGGCAACATAGTAAGTTCGAAGGACCTGACAGGAAAGAAGACCATAATCTACTTCTATCCGCAAGACAACACAAGCGGATGTACGGCTGAGGCCTGCAATCTCAGGGACAACTACGACTCTCTCACATCGAAAGGATACAACGTGATCGGAGTCAGCAAGGACAGTTCAGCATCACACAGAAGATTCGCAGATAAACATGAACTGCCATTCACACTTCTTGCCGACACATCCACAGAAATGCTTCAGGCATTCGGAGCATGGGGTGAAAAGAAGATGTATGGAAAGACGGTCATGGGCACAATCCGGAGGACCTTCATCTTCAATGAAGATGGAATCCTCGAAAGAATCATAGAAAAGGTCGACACAAAGAATCACGCATCGCAGATTCTTAAAACAGAGGCATAGAGCGATGATGAATATACCTAGAAGGGCTGCAGCAATCTTATTGATGGTCACGATATTCACTGAAGCAATTGCTCAGGAAGGCGGCGTAAAGGCAGTCGGAATGGCAGGAAGAAATGCGACTTTCGGTTATTTCGGAGGCACGGAAATCTCTGCATCCTATAGTGCCAGGTCCTGGTTTCAGACAAGAGGAGCACTGAGATACACTTCGTTCCCCAGATATACATTGGATATCCGCCCCGGTATATTCCATGATTTCACCTCAGGCAGGATTCATGCGGAAATTCTGTTTCAGGGGGCGCTTCAAAGCAAGACATATGACGTGTGCGCAGGTCTTGTCGCAGGCTATGCGGGGAGACGGTTCTGGGCAGACCTAGGCTATTATTATAGGGGAATGCTGCCGTCTGATGGCAGCAAGGGGCTTTCAGAACCCGTAAACATACTGTATGAAGCCGGATTCAGATGCCTTCCTGATCAAGAAAAATGGGACCTGAACATAGTGGTCTCAAACAGCAGATTATGCGAACTGGAACGGTTCTACCAGCCTTCATTGATAGTGGAAGGAGCATATTATCCTCTGGACATGTTGGGCATATATGCTTCTGCTGCCTTGAAGAGAGCGGGAGTGTTCAATATATCGAGCAACAGTTATCAGGAATACATTTCACTCGGAATACATTACAGATGGTAAAGAGAATATTGCTATATGCCACGACGTTGATGATGACCGCTTGTGGCAAGGTCGATCTGTCAGGCTTCTTC
>JAFVHZ010000237.1 GCA_017474265.1 Bacteroidales bacterium
ATTGCCAAGGTGATTGACGAATCCCTGATATGCTACCGGGTTAGGCTGTCCGTCTTTGAGGGCATTACCATACACGAGAGGGAAACGGTATGCGCCTGCTGTGCGGATTACATACATGTTGGCGGTAGATCGTCCGAGAAGTGACGAACCGTCAGTGTCATACATCGACAGGTCTTTATATTCTGCCGATAGGAATTTCTGTGCATCGACGACGGTTATTGCTCCCGTGTTCTTGTCGTGCACCTTGAAGGCCTTGTTCTTTAGCGCCGCTGGGCTGCTATGAACAGGAAAATCTAAGATGTTCTTTTCTTCTGCCATAATATTGTTTATTAGAATATATATGCTACACTATAATCTCCTTCTATAATAGGTTCATACGCATTTATTTCAAGGACTACCCATTGAGAGCCGACACATGTCAGACGAATATATCCGCCATATTCTAAGTATATGCAAGTCGCCTTGTACACCTCTCTATATACTCCATTCATGCGACCTTTACCCGGAAACACTATATCTCCTGAGACAGAACCTTGATAGTCTGATTTTGTAACCAACGGGTTTCCAACCACTTCAAGCACAGTTCCGTTAAACTTAGGATCAGACGGTAAATGCAAATTTCCACGAAGGGCCAAACATGTCGACATGGTTTCAGTAAATGTTCCTCCTGAAGTAAGAACAAACGGAATCTGTAATTTGCCTTCAAACACGCCCCCTTTAGCGTGTAAAATACCATCTTCTCCAACTACGGTTTTCCCATTTGCGGCATTGATTCTTGTGACTATTAACTCATCGACGGCAATCATGGCTGCGGTAATAGCCTTCGCTTCAATGAGCGCTGTATTGAGTCGCCCTCCTTCAATAATGAGTTTCTCGCTTGCAGCAAGTGCTTTCATGGCGGCATAGTCGGCATATCCGAGTTTCTGCGCCATCTGGTCAGCCATACTCTGCTCTACGGTGCCGGTGTATGCTCTTTGCAGGGTGTATCTTGCTGCTTCTTCTTCGGCAAGGTACAGACCGATAGCGGAGTATAGACTACTGCGGAAGTTATTTGCAACTACCGTTGAACTCTCGGAGAAAATCTGACCAGTGGTAATGAGTATTGTCTGGAGGTTGCCAAATTTCGTGTAAAGCGAGCGCAGAGCGGCTATGGCATCCTCGCTGCCAATATCTACCAATGAGGCGTATAATTTATGAAACGTTCCGGCTCCTTCTATCAATACCGTGTCGTCATCTTCTCCTACATAGTCGAGGTCTGAGATGGCGCTATACACTTGTCTAAGCGAATTCTTTTCTATGACGGTCAGGATACAGTCTGCCTCATCAACGCTTTCAAGCAAGTCCTCAGTGACTCCCAGTATCTCCTGCGACACACCTGCTGCTTTCAAGGCTTTTTCTGCCTCGTCAAGGGCAATCTGCTTCTGAGATTCAGTGTAGTAGGTTTGAGCATTGTTGATCAGCGCGCTTTCCGCGGCATAGTAAGCCGTCAGGATAGAAGCGAACTCCTGTCTGCTGAATCCCGGCTGTGCAACATCTCCGTATAGACGGATAGTACGCAGATATTCTCGTAGGGTTTCATATGCGAGTTCGAGGTCTGCTGTACCCATGTAGGCGTAGGTAGGCGTCTTTCCGGAGTAGGTTATGCGCTTGCCTCCATATGTGATCACGACAGGCAGGCTCTTTGCATTTTTATACCCAAGACTTTCGGCCAGAACAAGAGCCTTGTTGTATGATCCGTCCGCACCGGGAGCGCTTAAGGTCTCCGCGCCGTTAATCAGTTCCCACTGGGTGCGGATACTGCGCTTCTCAATTATGTCGAGGGTGTTATCGTCGTTAATGGTCTCCAACATCACCTGCAGTTTATCTGCGGTCTCGAGCGCCTTACGGGCCGCTTCGTCTGCTTCGCTTGCAAGCGTCTGGGCTGTATCTGCTGCTTCTTTGGCAAGGTCGGCAACTTTTCTTGCAGCACTTGCGATGGCTGTCAGTATTGCTGTTCGGGTATCGTAGAAAGTGGCCTGTACGGTGTCAAAATCCGACTGTAGGCTGATGGCCTCATTGGACGCGGTCAACGTTGTCAAATACGTCTTGTACTGTGAAAAGGCTATATTATATGCCGAATACAGGCTATCCTCGTCGTCAATGACATAAATGCCCTTTTGATAATCAATGTCATCCTTATCGGCAACAATGAATGCGAGTTCGTCAGATACGCTCTGCTTCTCAAATGGAGAAATGACATTATCAGCGCTCCACTCGTCAAGGGTAGTCTTGGCTTTACTTGCTATCTCCTGCGCCTGAACGGAATCCTCGATCGCTTTCTTTGCCTTCTTTTCGGCAGAGTCCGCGAGATTCTTGGCTTCGCTGGCCATGTTCTCAATACGAGAACTTTCGTTGACAAGTTCAGCGACCTTGCTGTTGTATTCCTCGGTCCCGACTTTTGATTCATCGAGTTCCTCGTATAGTTTCTGCAGATTCTCGGCGGATGTCTGAACATTCTGCGCTATCTCCATTGCGCTCTCGGCAGTCTGCTTTGCGTCGTCCGCTGCCTGCTGCGCATTGTCGGCGCTTTGCTGTGCATTGTCAGCAGACTGCTGCGCATTGTCGGCGCTTTGCTGTGCATTAGCCGCGTCATCCTTTGCCTGATCAGCATCCTTCTGCGCATTGTCAGCGGCTTCTTGCGCGGCCCCGGCTAATTCTTTTGCTTCGTCAGCGGCGGTGTCGTCTGTGTAATTATCTTTCTTTGCCCAGTGGGATATGTCGAACGTGTCGCTGCTCTGCATAGCGAATACAATGCATATTGACGGTCGTAAACTTCTTTATCGTTCTGCATTAAGTCAATTAACGCCTGTTGCTTGGCTACTTTCTCCAATTTAACTTCCATTGCTTCCTGCGCTTTGGTTGCAAGTTCTTCTTGAATGCGTTTATC
>JAFVHZ010000238.1 GCA_017474265.1 Bacteroidales bacterium
ATCACCGATTTTAATTAAGTAGGGTTCTGTTCCAAACATTGAAATCGGATCATCTAAAAAACGACATTCATTCCCCACTCTTACACCGATTTTTTTTGCAATTTGCCGTCAAGAAGAACCATGTACCTGCAGTTATTGAATGACTTGCTGTCAAGCATATTAGGATTTCGAGCCCATGCATTGCCACCATCCTGGGTAGGAAGTGCCTGGCCTACTGTCATATCAGGTCTGATCCAACTGAGCGTATTGTCAGAATATGAAGACTCATAGAATCCGTCAGCCTTGCTTGTCGATGCTGCAACAACTGTAGCGATGCTGAAGCCATCTTTCCATGCAATGCCACCTTCCTTCATATCCAGGAATTCGGTACTGATGACCTGACCCTCCTTGATTGTAACAAGAGTAAATGTACCTGAAGTAACAGCATTGCCTTCAGCATCCCATGATCCGAAGTGTGCAAGGGTTATCAAAGCATCACCATCGACATCACCGATCACCTTGAGTTTGTAACTTGTAGTGAACTCTGTCTCGTTGACAAACGAATGGAACATCTCAGGAGTCTTTGACAATGAGTTGGTCTTGTAGATATAGAGAGTCTCACCCTTAGCAGCCTGGTTGCAGAGAAGCATATTGCCCGCCTCATCACTTGTAATGGCATATGGAGCAAAACCGAAATCTATGTCACCGATCTTAGCACCAGAAAGGCCATTGAGTTGGAGGAGAGGTGTGCCGTTACCGAGTGATACCACAAGGCTCTTCTCAATATATGCAAGAGATGGATATAGTCCGGTCACGTCATACTGCGGAAGGCCGAGTTTCATCGGATCCAGATTGAAGAGTTGCTTTGCAGAAGTCTTGTCGATACCACGGTCAAGTTTATCAGGAATAGTGATTTCAACAGTAAACTTCTTGGTTGTTCCATCATGTGCAGTCACAGTATACTCTACTGTCTCATCATAACTGCGCACTGTAGCAGGATCCGGGCTGATAGTAGCATGTGGAGAAAGTTCCACCTTAGCGGCAGAAGCCGGAATACTCTCAAGGCTAGGGAGCAGAATAGTACCTGCGACATTGTCGATCACACCTGAAACGGCAGGAGTCACAGTAGAGAATGACAATACGTCACATTTATTTGACTTGGTCCTTTCTGCTCCAATGAATATCTTCCTTGACTCACCCTGGGCATTCGTAAATGTAAACTCATATTTCTGTCCTTTTGAGAAATCCCAGATCTGAGACCCGATTGAAGGCTCAAGAATACAATTAGGTTCCAATTCGGCTGTAAGTCGGATCTTACTCATATAGACAGTTGTCTCATCTGTAGTTTCTTCAGGGAAATACCAAGGAATAGGCACAATGTACTCATCTGCCTTATCATCTGAAATCAGATACTTGACCATCTCCTCATCCTGGTTAGGACCCCAAGTAAAGATGGCTGTGATACTGGTAATACCCTGACGGTCGGCAGTCGGAAGGACATGCTCCGGCTTCTGACATGAAGCCATAAGGAGCAAAGCGCCAATAATCAGAAAATTAAATATCTTTTTCATCATCAATGTCATTTATTAGTTCCATTCGGTAAACTGGTTCACATCTGCATTATTATCCAACTCCGACTGTGGAAGCGGGAATCTGTCAACCATTCTTTCTGGGAAATTTCGGTCTTTGTCATCAACAGAAACATAAGTATAAATATACTCATCTTCTCCTGTCTTCTCAATCTTGAGACCATGAACCTGATAGTTATTCAGTCCCTCAGGATAATTGCTTGCTGCAACATTCCAACGACGGAGATCCCAATACCAAAGTCCCTCGAAAGCAAGTTCTACCCTACGCTCCTGACGGATTGCAGCAAAAAGTGCATCACCCGACTTATCTGTATAAGGAAGTCCTACACGTGAACGGATTTCCTTGACGAGAGCATTTGCACCTGCTGTATTCTCAAGTCGGCAATATGCTTCAGCCGCATTGAGAAGAACCTCTGCGTAACGAATGATAGTGATAGGATTCACATCTGGAAGATTAAGGTCCACATGAGTCTCATCGACCAACTTACGGAGATAGTAACCGGTTGTAGTACGTCCTTTGTGAGCCTGTTCCTTGTTCCACTGACACCATCCGTCTGTACCGCCGACATAAGGTTCGATTTTACGTCCTTTCCAGTCAGCGCCATTATAAAGAATTGTAGCATGGAAGCGAGGTTCGAGTTCAGCATATGGAGGAGTCTCAGTTGTGGAACCATGCCATTTGCTCCAGTCAGGGAAACCGCCTGTAGTTGCATATTCATATGACTCCACCATTTCCTGTGTAGGTGTTCCATATCCACCCAGGGTCTTGCCCTGAAGTACCCAGTCTCCTCCCGGAGCATAGTATGTACTCATTGAATGAGTCTGATTATCTTTATCGAAAAGGTATTGGAGGATAGCCTCAGTATTTCCGGCAACTACAGATTTACCTGTTGCATCAGCATAATTCTTTTCCAGAGAATAGCCGAGATCCTTTATTTCAGTGTATGCATCAACAACATCCTGCCAACGCTCTGCATAAAGCATCGATCTTGTAAGGAAAGCATATGCAGCACCCTTGTCAAGACGTCCCGCAGCATCAGCCTTTGCAGGAAGATTATCAGCAGCATACTTGAAATCCTGATATATGAATTCCCAGCCATCTGCTTCTGAACTCAAAGCCTTGTTCTTCTCATACTTAGTGATGTCCCAGTCGTACAGGATCACTTCCTTATAACGCTTCATGAGTTCAAAATACATGTTTCCACGGATCAGCCTCATTTCTGCCTCAAGCCTTGGCTTGTCCTCATCAGGCATCATACCGTAATTCTTGAGATTGTAAAGGCCTTGATTGACCTTCATTATTCCCTGATACAGGAAAGACCATTGTCCAAGGTAAGTATCAACATAACCGGCAGTAAGAGTAGAACCACCGTAAGCAATCTCACTTGGGATGAAGCAGTTTGCATTATAGTTGTAATTACCATATTTCAACTGATCAGTAAATGCTTCAGTCCAACCTGCAGCACTCTGTCCGGACACAATGTCCCACAGGTATGTATACAGGTAGTTAACAGCATACTCGGCAGTCTCCGTAGTCTCCCACATGACCTTGTCTGAAACAGAGTCTGTAGGAGTCATGTCAAGGTATTCAGTACAAGCACTGAACAATCCTGCAGCAACTATTGTCAATGATAATAATATCTTTTTCATAATTGAATCCTGGTTTAGAAGGTTATCTGAAGTCCACCCATCAACAGACGCTGTTGTGGATAATAACCGTTATTAACTCCTGGAGACTCTGGGTCAATACCCTCAGGAAGCCCATCAATGGTAAATATATTCTGTCCTTCAACAAATATTCTAAGTGACTGCACACGGACCTTGTCCATCCACTTGCGTGGGAATGTATAACCAAGTTGCGCAGACTTAAGACGTACATATGTTCCATCTCTGAGCCAGAAAGTTGATGAAAGACCATTATCTCCACCGTGTCCTGTAGCACCAAGTGTAATACGAGGGAAAGTACCTGTCGGATTATCTATGCTATATGCATTCTCCACAAGGAACAAAGGCGAGTTTGCTCCCTCCTTGAAGGTCTGTGTCCAGATTGTATTATCATCATAACCGTTGTAATAGTTTCCGGTCAATGACACATCAAAAAGAGATCCTCCTGTAAACTGAGCATTGAAATCAATGCCATTCCAGTTGAGACCGATATTAAGTCCGTAAGTAAGTTCAGGACGGTTTGAGCGACCGAAATAGCCACGGTCATCCCAATCGACCTTACCATCACCATTGATGTCAATATAACGTATGTCACCGACGTTAGGACGTGTACCATACCATGGAGAGTTGTCGATCTCCGCCTCTGACCTGTAAAGACCGTCAGCAAGCCAGCACTGGATTGATCCTACAGTTGTGCCGACAACTTTTCTCCACTCTACAGTATTAGGAGAGTCAGGATATACGAGCCAGCGTGACTTTGAATATGTGACACTACCGCTGATAGTATATGTAAACGGCTTGTTTCCAGCCATTACGGTATTCCTATGCGAAAGAAGGATATCAACTCCCCTTGTATCCAAGGCATTCATATTTGCATATGTCGGATAGTTTCCTCCCATCGAAGGTGGATAATCACCACCTACTGCAGAAAGCATGTCATAAGTATGGCTATAGAAGAAATCAACCTCAGCACCTAACTTATCATCCCACATATTGAGATCGAATCCGACGTTATATGACAAGATCTTCTCCCAAGAAAGATCACTGTTGGCGACACCGTTGGAAACATATGTAGGTCTCAGAACAGTTGTGTTGCCGTTGAAATAAGGAACGTTAATGATACTTTCTCCACCGGCAGTCCATCCTGAATATTGGCTAAGGAACATATATTCAGAAACCGAGTCATAACCAAGCAGACCTACCGATCCTCTCAGTTTAAGTTCATTGAGCGGTTCAAAATTCTCAAGCCAACTCTCCTTGGCCATGTTCCAACCGAGAGAAACAGACGGGAAGAAACCCCAACGAGTCGACTGCATACCAGCGAACTTGTATGATCCGTCATAACGTCCAGTGAACTCTGCGAGATATTTCTCATCATAATTATACTTTGCACGGAACACATAACCTGCAGAGCGTGACGCTCCGCTTGTACCTGCTATAGGGCCATCCTGAGGCTTACCGAAATTAAGTTCAGGGAGCGAAGCAAAAGGAAGTTCCCAAGCATAAGCAAGAAGGTTGTTCGTCTTATAGTCACGCATCTCAGCCAATGCAAGAGCCTCGACATTATGCTTGCCGAAAGACCTGATATAACTCAATGAAGCCTGTCCGGTCATTGTCTGTGAGAAATTAGCACCCTCACCCAGTTCTACACCACTTGGATTACGTGGGTCTGACTTTTCTGACCAAGCCCACACACCATCTGTATTGTTCATCACCATTACCGAGTACGGTGTATTGACATTCTTGTTATGTGAAGAACTGTAATCAAACGATCCGCTGACTTTTGCCTGCAAGCCTTTAACCCAAGGGATATCCCAACTCAGCGATGTATTCACAGAAATGCTGGCAGACCTTGTGTTCCTGTAGCCTGACTCATATATGGCAGCCAATGGGCTGTTTGGATTCTGGTTATTCCTCTGCTGGGCAGCAGTATATTTGCCATCGTACATCTCAGGCAGATACGGATGCATCTGAATAGTCTGGCGTGAAATGGAAAGGAAGCCCTGCTCACCTAAGTAAGAATTTGAATCAGTACCACCAGATGCGTAACCAGGGGTATGTCTGTCAGAAAGGACACCGGAAAGTCCTAAAGTGAACTTGATGTTACGAGCAATGTCAGAATCGATATTTGCACGTACATTATAACGGTTATAATCGAAATTGTCGATATTACCGTCCTGACCAAGATAACCGAAAGAAGTAAAATATCTTGTCTTCTCAGAACCACCCTGTACTGTTACATTATGCTTCTGTGTAACACCGGTTCCAAAGACTTTGTTGATATAGTCAACATTATCCCAACCATCTGTCGGATCATTATTGAGCATCGCTTCAATATTGGCCTGTGTATAATGAGGGACATATTCCAATCTGTCGTTGATTGCTCCAGATGCAAGCTGGTCCATCATCTGAGCCATATTGTAATAGTATGCGAACTCTGGTCCGTCCATGAATTCCGGGAAATTGGCATTCATAGATGCACCGACAGAGGCGCTATAGGTAATCTTCGGTTTTCCGGAATCACCACGTTTGGTTGTGACTATGATCACACCACCTGCACCTGAAAGTCCATACACGGCAGCAGATGCACCATCCTTAAGAACCGATACACTTTCAATGTCTGCAGGATCGATGTCGTTGATATTCTGTACCGGGAAACCATCTACAATATATGCTACATTGTAGTAAGAACCACGGATCTTGAGTGATGCCTGGTCAAGGCCTGGCTCACCAGATTCCTGAACTGATGAAATACCAGGGAGTTTTCCACCGAGAAGTTGGGAGACGTTAGTAGACGGAGCCTTGAGGAGTTCGTCACCCTTCATAGCAGACACGGCACTTGTCATTGATGATTTCTTAGCCGTACCATAACCGACAACGATGACCTCATCAAGGAATTCGGCATCTTCCTCCATCGTCACATTAAGTACTGCGCGTTTACCGTCATAGGCGAGTTTCTGTGTGGAAAGTCCTATACAAGAGAACTCTATCTCTGCCCCCCCCTTGACGTTTTCAAGAGCATAATTTCCATCAAGGTCAGTAACAGCACCGTTATTTGTGCCTACGACCAAGACAGCAACACCTGCCAAAGGCTCGCCATTGGCATCAGTAACAACACCTCGTAAAGAAGATTGAGCATTTGCTGAAAGGCTACTGAAAATCAGAAACATAACAGCCAAAACACCCACCTTCGAAACGAAAGGAATGAAACAATTGCTAAAAATCGCTTTCATGGAATTTTTGGTTAGTTAATAATTGGTAGTAAAAATTATTTTTCCGCATTCTTCATAGCCTCCTCAAGTTCGTCCCAGAGGCCGTGCTTGTTCAGGTGGACGATATCGAAGATCATCACGCCGTCAGTGCTCTTGAGTGCCTGAGTGACAGCAGGTCCGAACGGAGTGAAATCACCAAGGTACTGCTCAACATAGATAGATCCGATTACGGGAACCACGCCCTTGGTGATCTCCTTGGCGATTTCCGCACCTCCCTCTACGCTATAACAATATGTAAGGCTGTTGTCCATTCCGGCCTCGCTGCGCTGTCCGACGACACCTGTAGCCTTGTCCACATCATCCTTTGTGATGAAAGAATAATAAAGGCCTGTCATATAAACATCGAGATGTTCAGCATAACCGGTCTTATGATAATCCTCGGTCGCCCATGCCTGATACTCCGGCACCTGATATGGGTCATAATCCTTGCTCGCCCAGTTCACTCCGAGTTGCCAGTATGTAGGATACCATGCACCTGTATAATCTCCGATGACAAGGTCAGGATTGATCTCCTTCAGGGCCTCATGAGCCTTCACCACGAAATCGTGGATGACGGTCGCACGCCACTCTACCCACTTCTTTCCATACTTTCCAGGCACCCATGTGTCACGGAGATTGCCATCCTCGTCATACCAACTGAGTATGTCTTCCGGGAAATTCTCCACAGTCACGCCTGCATATTCCTCGAACTGTTTCTTCGAAAGTTCGCTGAAATCAGCAGTGATGCCGTCATACCTTACGCGGTCGAAGATAAGACCGTCCACCTCAGGATACTTGCGCGCAAACTCCTTCAGTATCTCGATCTGATACTCCTGTACCTCAGGGTTTGAAGGATTCATCATGCAGTTGTAGTTCGACTTGATCTCAGAGATCGGAGTAAGTTTGCCGTTGTGGTAGCAGATGGACTGCCATGCAGCCTTGTCCATATATACTATTCCCCTGTCGAAATAGTTATGGCCACCGGCAAAAACATTGAGAGAACCGAAGACTTTAAGTCCCATTTCATGTCCATACTCGATGAAATATCCGAGCATATCGTAATCAACAGAACGTTCAACGCCTTCCCAGTCTCCCATGTAGGGAGCGATCTCGCTCTCATATAGGACTTCACCCATGATTGACTTCACATCCACGACCACGTTGTCGAAACCAAGATCCTTGCACTTGGTCAGATAATACCTGATCGAATCCGGATGAGAAAGGGTCGCATAGTTCGCCTCACAGTCAAACCACATGTAATTTTGGTTAGTAACCTTCTGATTGTCAGCACATGATAGGCATCCGGCCATCAGCATGACAGCAGTCAGAACATTGCAGATTAAATTAGTTGTCTTCATTTTATGGTATAATAAACATGCAAAATTAAAAATATTTTTAATTAATCAACGCACTTTTGTCTTACTTTTTAAATATTTTTAAAATTAAAAACGAAACTTTGAAATTAGATTTAAGAATAAACGAAGACATTTAACAAGAAATTACGTTTTTTGAGAAAAATTAATAAAACGATACAACTAAAATTATTATATTTGCATGTTCTAACAGAAAATAATTTAAAAACTTCAAATATGAGCGACCGCAGAGAATTTCTAAAGACCATGGCGATAGGTGGAGCGTCAGCCATCGTGGCTCCTTCCCTACTCACATCGTGCACTAATACTGCAGATAAAACGGTAGCAGCAACTACGGAAGGAGGACTCATCGTCCCTAAGGACAACGGCCTGAGGATCACAGGAACCTTCCTCGACGAGATATCGCACGACATCCCGCATCAGAACTGGGGAGAGAAGGAATGGGACCAGGACTTCGCATACATGAAGGCCATCGGCATCGACACCGTGATAGACATCAGATGCGGATACCGCAAGTTCATCACCTATCCGTCACCATACCTTTTGAAGAAAGGCTGCTACATGCCTTCTGTGGACCTTATCGACATGTTCTGCCGTCTGGCACAGAAATACGGCATGAAGTTCTACCTCGGGCTCTACGACTCAGGCGTATACTGGGACACAAAGGACATGAGCCACGAGATCGAGGACAACAAGTTCGTCATCGACGAAGTATGGAAGATGTACGGAGAGAAGTATGACAGTTTCGGAGGCTGGTACATCAGCACCGAGATCAGCCGCGACACCATCGGAGCAGTGGACGCCTTCCACGCCATGGGCAAGCAGTGCAAAGACGTCTCAGGCGGAATGCCGGTATTCATTTCTCCATGGATCGACGGAAAGAAGGCCATCATGGGCACGAACAAAGCCATCAACGACAATGCCGTCTCTGTCGAGCAGCATGAAAAGGAATGGAACCAGATATTTGCAGGCATCCATGACGTCGTGGACGCCGTCGCATTCCAGGACGGACACATCGACTATGACGAACTTGACGCCTTCTTCAGCGTCAACAAGAAACTCGCCGACAAATACGGAATGCAGTGCTGGACCAACGCCGAGACCTTCGACCGCGACATGCCTATCAAGTTCCTGCCTATCAAGTTCGACAAACTCCGTCTCAAACTGGAGGCTGCAAAGAGATGCGGCTACGACAAGGCCATCACCTTCGAATTCCCTCACTTCATGAGCCCGCAGTCAGTCTACGGAGCCGCCGGCAATCTTTATAACAGGTATAAGGAATATTTCAACATTTAATCATGAAACAGAAGAATACAATGGGATATGTGATCTTCATGGCGGTGGTTGCCGCCATCGGAGGAATATTGTTCGGATATGACACCGCGGTGATCTCCGGAACAACTGAAATAGTGAAAAGCCAGTTCGGTCTCGACGCCATGGCTGAAGGATGGTATGTCGGCTGCGCACTCATAGGCTCGATAGCGGGCGTGCTTGTGGCCGGAAGCCTCAGCGACTACCTCGGCCGTAAGCTCACGATGCTCATCTCTGCCGCCCTCTTCAGCATCTCGGCCATAGGATGCGCAGTCTGCGGCAGTTTCGACGGCCTCGTAGCGTATAGAATCATAGGTGGCATAGGCATCGGAATCGTATCCATCGTCTCGCCTATATATATATCAGAGGTATCACCGGCAAAGATCAGAGGAACCCTCGTATCACTTTACCAACTTGCAGTGACCGTAGGTTTCCTTCTGGCCTACATGATGAACTGGGTCATCGATGCCAACATCGATCCGTCCATCTCAGGCGATGTGACCCTCTGGCAGAAGATTATGCACACAGAGGCATGGCGCGGAATGCTCGGAAGCGAGACCGTCCCTGCCCTCCTCTTCTTCTTCATCATATTCTTCATTCCTGAGAGTCCTAAGTGGCTTATCGTCAACGGAAAACTCGACAAGGCATCTGCAGTCCTCCAGAAGATATACGCAACCTCGGAGGAGGTGAAGGAAGAGATCGAAACGACTCAGACATCCCTCAACGGAGAGACAAAGGGTGCATGGTCAGACCTTCTCAAGCCGGGCATCCTGGTTGCAGTGATCGCAGGAAGCGCCATCGCCATCCTCGGTCAGTTCATGGGAGTGAACGCTGTGCTTTACTACGGTCCGAAGATCTTCTCTGAAGCGGGATTCGAAAATCCGATGTTCTCTACCGTACTTGTAGGTGTAGTCAACTGCGTTACGACAGTCCTTGCAGTGTTCATCATCGACAGAGTGGGCCGCAAGCAGCTGATTTACTGGGGAGTATCCGGCATGATCATCTGCCTCGTAGCGATAGGCGTATACTTCGCATGGGGACAGTCCCTCGGACTCGGCAACGGATTCATGCTCACCTTCTTCCTCGCATATGTATTCTGCTGCGCAATATCGATTTCCGCAATCGTATTCGTACTTCTTTCGGAAATGTATCCTAACAGCGTACGCGGACGTGCGATGTCGGTGGCAGGTTTCGCCCTCTGGATCGGAACCTACCTCATCGGCCAGCTCACCCCTGTACTTCCGGCCTTTCTTGGGGGCCTCCGGTGCCTCCCCGGCGCTCTGCCCGGTATCACCCCCGGCGCTCCGCCCGGCATCAACCCCGGCGCTCCACCCGGCATCACCCCCGGCGTTCCGCCCAAAGCTCGTCCC
>JAFVHZ010000239.1 GCA_017474265.1 Bacteroidales bacterium
CAGGGACTGACAGAGGAGGACCGCAAGGTGGTGTTCGACATCTCGTGCAGGTGCAGTGACGGCAGGACATTCATCATCGAGATGCAGAACGGATTCCAGAGGCATTTCCGCAAGCGAGCGATCTACTACACGACCTATCCCATCAACGCTCAGGGCAGAGTGGCGAGAGACTCCTACTTCAAGGAGAAGGAAGAGGGCAAGACCGATGCGAAGTTCAACTGGGACTACAACCTCAAGCCGGTGATCGTGGTCGCCATACTGAACTTCAGGTTCGAGCATGAGAAGGACTGGCCGTCGGAGCGGTTCCGGTCCTCGTACCGCCTGAGGGAGGACATCACGGGAGAAGAGATGACCGATGTGCTGAGGTTCGTGTTTCTGGAACTGAAACGGTTCACCAAACGTGTCTGGGAACTTGAGACGATGTATGACAAGTGGATATGGCTTCTGGGTCATATGCACGAACTGGAGTCGATTCCGGAGAATTTCACCGAACCTCTGTTCAAACGCTTGTTTTTGCTGTCCGAATTAGGTAAATTTACCGCGGAAGAGTATGAACATTACATTAAATCTATGGACAATATGGGTGACTACGACAACATAATCCAGACGGCTGCGGAGGATGCGCATGCAAGAGGATTGGCTGAGGGGCTTGCGAAAGGACTGGCCGAGGGTGAGGCAAAAGGACGAGAAGAAGGGCGAGAGGAAGGGAAGCAGACAAAGGCTATGGAGATTGCGAGAAATCTGAAGGCTGCTGGAATGCAAGTCAGTGACATTGCTATCGCTACAGGCCTGACTGAAGAGCAGGTGGCGACATTGTAAGGACTGGCTTTCGTTTGGCGTGAGTCTGCTTTAGGGAACCTGATTGGCGGGATATGGGAAATGAAAAAGGTGTGGTTCGGAGTTACCGGGCCACACCTTCTGCTTCATAGGTCAGTTCTGTATGTTGTTGAAATAGGGTTATTGCAGTTCTTTTGGGGATCTGAGGGTCAGGGTCTGAGGCACCTGCTCGAATCCGTCGCGTTTCCAGTTGTATTCTACGCTGTATTCCTTTTCGACAGACGAGTAGGCCATGCCTGCTGTCTCGTACCAGAGCCACTTCACGATGACCTTGGTGCTGTCCTTCTTGATGACATCAAGAATCGGGAAACTTACATATGCTCCTCCGAGGGTCATGTTGGAGTTGGTGTCGTCTCTGAGGTCAGAGAAGGCATTGTGGCGGAGTTCCAGGACTATGCTTCCGTCTTCTGCAACCGAATGTACCAGGTTGATGAGGTGCTTCACCTTCTTTGACGAGTCGAACGGAACGACTACATACATGTTTATGTAGCCTCCGGAGTACCAGAAGCGGTCGATGAGGACAGGGTTCTTTACTGCTGCATCGCCTTCTGCTGCTTCCTCAAGGGTGAGTGGAGTCTTGGTCAGGACTGAGGATAGTTGTGTGAGGCGGATGTCGTATTCGTTCTCCTTTCCTTCTGTTTCCTTAAGTACGTCGCATACCATGATGGCTCTCTTCATTGTGTCCAGTTGTCCTGAGCAGAGTTGTTCCACCACATTGAATGTGTTGCCCTGGTCGCTGACGAATTTTCCGTCAACAACATTTCCCATTGTGAAGTTTCCGTAGTAGAGTGTGTCGTCTTTCTGGCATGATGCCGCGCAAAGGGCAACGATTACTGTTGCGATTGAAATGATTTGTCTTACTTTATTCTTCATAATTTGTGTTTATCTGTTGTCGCCTGACGGCTTTTTCCGTCGGACAGGTTATAAGATGCATAAACGGCGATGTTCGTTGCATTTGCCGTCGAAAGTTGTTACATTTGACGAAAATATCACCGGAACATGATAACCTTTTTTGTCTGCATACTGCTTCTTGTCGCAGGTTATATGATTTATGGAAAGTTTGTGGAGAGGTATTTCGGTACCGATCCGGGACGTAAGACCCCTGCCTATGAACTTGGTGACGGGGTGGATTTCAAGCCGATGGCGACCTGGAAGGTATTCGTGATCCAGTTTCTGAACATTGCCGGTCTCGGACCGATCTTCGGTGCTATCATGGGTGCGGCATATGGCCCTGCAGCATATCTGTGGATAGTCGTAGGGTGCATCTTCATGGGTGCTGTACATGACTTCTTTTCGGGAATGATGTCCATCAGAAGCGGTGGTGCGAACATGCCTGACATCATCGGAGCGAACCTCGGCAGGACTATGAAGACCGTGATGAATGTCGTGGTCTGTTTCCTTCTTCTCGCTGTGGGGGTGTCGTTTGTGACCGGTCCTGCCGACCTTATAGCATCTCTGACAGGAGTGAACAAGGAAGTCTGGCTTTATGTGATATTTGCATATTATCTTCTGGCGACGCTTCTGCCTATCGACAAGATCATCGGAAACATCTATCCTCTGATGGGAGCGGCGCTTCTTTTCATGGCTCTCGGGGTGGGGGTCATGCTGGTCGTGGGTGACATCGCCGGAGCGCATGAGATGGTCGAACTGACTCCTGCGACTCTGAAGAACTGGCATTCGGACCCGCAGGACAATATCCTGATACCTATGCTTTTTGTGGTGGTGTCCTGCGGTGCGATCTCAGGCTTCCATGCCACTCAGTCTCCTCTGATGGCCCGTTGCCTGAAGAATGAGAAACATGCCCGTCCGATATTCTATGGTGCTATGATAGCAGAGGGAATCGTCGCTATCGTGTGGGCGACAGCCGCAATGGCATATTTCGGCGGACCTGAAGGGCTGAACGATGCTGCTACAAACGGTGTGATGGTGAACGGAGTTCTGACCAAGGTGACTCCCGCTATTGCCGTGGATATGATCTGCAGGAGTTGGCTTGGAAAAGTAGGTGCCATCATTGCTGTCATCGGTGTGGTCGTTTGTCCTGTCACTTCGGGTGATACGGCGTTCAGAAGCCTCAGGCTCACTGTGGCTGATTTCCTGAAGAGCGATCAGAAGCCTGTCATGAAGCGTGTCCTGATAAGTATTCCTATATTCGTGCTTGCCTTCGTGTGCTGCAAGATGGATTTCTCTACCGTATGGAAATATGTGGGAATAGGTAATCAGACCCTTGCTGCCATCGTGATGTGGACTGCGAGCGCTTATTTCATAAAGAAAGGAAAGGCGCACTGGCTGTGCTCCCTTCCTGCATCTTTCCTTACCTTTGTCTGTGTAAGTTATTTCATCATGGCGCCTCACGTGAACGGAGGTCTTCACCTTTCTCCGGTTGTCGGTTATGTGGCCGGATCTATAGTTGCACTGGGCCTTCTGGCCTTCTGTGCGGCAAAGGGAAGGCGTCGCGCCTAGATGATGTACTTCTTGCGGGTAGGCCGTCCCATGAGCTGGATGTCTATCCCTTCCACCCTGTAGCCTTTGAATCTCTTGCGGGAGAGGTGTGCCTCTATCAATGAGATCAGTTCGTCGTCTATCACATCCTTGTACATGTGGTTCTCCTGGTCGTAGAGGTGTATGTGCTTGAATGTGTTGACGTCGAAGTACATCTTGTTGTTTGTACTCAGACGGTAATTGTAAACCCCAAGCATGGCCATGTGTGTCAGTATGTTGTATACCGACGCTACTGTCACTTTTGCCGCGGCTTTCTCCTTGATGGCTTCTGTGACCATGTCTGCAGATGCGTGTCCCAGATTCATCATAGCCTCATGTACGGCGAGCCTTTGAGGTGTGGCCTTGAGGGAGTGTTTCTTGAGGATGCCTTTGAATTCCTCGATGTTCGGGCATTTGTGTGTGGTCATATTTGTCTTCATGTTTGGTGCAAAGGTATGTTTTTAAATCGAATGCAGCAAATAAATTTGAAGATTTCTAAATTGGGCATTATAAAATAAAGGGTGAGGTCTTCTGTTTTTCGCTGAAAAATGGTATTTTTGCAGCCGTTTTTTGAATTGCATACGATGAAACATAGATTCAGGAATTATGAGGCATATGCCCTTGTGACTGGGGCGGCCTCGGGCATGGGACAGATTTATGCCAGACGATTGGCACTTATGGGTTACAGTCTTGTCCTGGTTGATATCAATCCTTCGGGTCTTGAGCAGACCGTGTCCTTGGCTGAGACGGATGTGAAGGCAGATGAAGGGATGGAGGCTGATGTGAAGGCTCGTTTCAAGGTGCTGTCTCTTGTACAGGATCTTTCCGCGCAGGATGCGGCTGATGTCGTCTTTGCCAGGACAGAGGCTGAGGGATGTCAGGTCGAGGTCCTTGTCAACAATGCAGGTGTGATGTATTGTCAGGGAATAGCCGAGACAAGTGAGCGTATGCTCAGGCTTATAATGATGCTCCATATGCATACTCCTATGATGCTCTGCCGTAAATATGTCGTGGGAATGAAGGAGAGGGGATGCGGATATATCCTGAACATCTCGTCTCTGGCAGAGTGTATGAACTGGCCGGGAATCGGCATGTACGGAAGTACGAAGAGGTTTGTCAAGGATTATTCCCGTGAACTGAGGATAGAGTGTCAGAAGACGGGTGTGAGTGTTACCAATGCATATTTTGGTGCGGTGGATACCCCTCTGATCCCTATCAAGCCGAGTCTGAAGAAACTGGCGAGGTCTCTTGCAGTAATGATCTCTCCTGAAAAGGCTGTGGACAGCGCTCTGAAGGCAACTTTCAAGAGAAAGAAGGGAACCATGCCGGGAGTTTTGAATCATATTTTCCGGCCGATATGCCGAATCCTTCCTGATTGTCTGCTGGGTTGGGTCTACAGGAAGGCAAAGCCATATCTGATGAAAGTCTGACAATTTTCATGGAAAATGCCTGAAAGTTGCTATATTTGCAAGTTACACAAAACTTTATGATTATGGAATCAGTAAAATGTCTTATAGTAGGTGGAGGTCCGGCAGGCTATACTGCTGCGATTTATGCGTCAAGGGCTGATCTCGCTCCGGTAGTATATGAAGGTGTGCAGCCGGGAGGACAACTTACCACTACTACCGATATAGAGAATTATCCCGGATTTGAGGACGGAGTTTCAGGTCCGGAACTTATGGCTACCATGCGTGCTCAGGCAGTGCGTCTTGGTGCTGATGTGCGTACTGGTGCAATCACTTCCGCAGATCTTTCACAAAGGCCTTTCAAGGTCGTCATTGATGGTTCTCATGAGATTGCTGCCGAGACTCTTATCATTGCTACAGGCGCTACTGCAAAGTATCTCGGCCTGCCTTCGGAAGTGAAGTACAGGGGGCTCGGAGTGTCTGCCTGCGCTACATGTGACGGTTTCTTCTACAGGAAGAAGACTGTGGCTGTCGTAGGTGGCGGTGACACAGCATGTGAGGAGGCTACATATCTTGCAGGTCTGTGCAAGAAGGTATATATGATCGTCCGCAGGGATGTCCTCAGGGCATCGGAGGCCATGCAGGAGAGAGTCAGGAACACAGAGAACATCGAGATTCTGTGGAACTGCAACACTCAGGAGGTTCTCGGAGACGAGTATGGCGTGACAGGTGCAAGACTCGTCAGAAAGGATGGCGAGGTTTTTGATATCAATGTTGACGGATTTTTCCTTGCGATCGGACATCATCCTAATTCAGAACTGTTCAGCCAGTGGGTTGCGGTCGATAAGGAAGGTTATATTGTCACAGATGGAAAGACTTCGAAGACAAATGTCGAGGGAGTCTTTGCGGCAGGTGACGTCCAGGATCCGCATTACAGGCAGTGCATCACTGCAGCCGCTTCCGGCTGCCGTGCCGCTCTTGATGCGGAGAAGTTCCTGAAGATGCAATAATTAACTAAAGACGAAAGTTTAGTGATGAGATTGAAGAAACTGTTTGTGGTTCTTGCGGCATTTGCTGCGCTTTGTTCTTGCAAATCACAGTATGAGGTCCTCCTCAACAGCAATGATGTGGACTCCAAGTATGAGGCTGCATTCAATTATTACAATGAGGGCAAATATTCCAAGGCTGCATCATTGTTCGAGTCTCTTTCCGTCCTGACAAACGGAACGGAAAAGGATGACACCGTAAGGTATTATTGGGGATTGAGCAATTACAAGTTCAAGGACTACTTTACGGCAGAGACCAACTTTGACCAGTTCATCAACAGTTATCCGAGAAGCCCGTTCACATCGGAGGCCCGATATCTGAGGCTTGACTGTCTCTACAGGTCAACGTTGAGGTATGAACTTGATCAGACCCCTACCTACAAGGCGATAAACGCGATATCGGAGTATATCCTTGAGTTTCCTGCGAATACCCATATGAAGGAGTGCCGGGACATGCTCATGGAACTTAATGAACGTCTTGACAAGAAGGCGTATGAGGGTGCGAAACTTTATTATAAGATGGAGGACTATCTGGCTTCCAGAGTCGCGTTCCGTAATGTGCTGAAGGATGACGCTGAAAACGTTTACAGAGAGGATATTCTGTATTATGTCGCCATGTCTTCATATAAGTATGCATATCTGAGTGTGCCTGAAAAGCAGAGGGAAAGGTATCTTACCTTTGTGGATGACTACTACAACTTCATCGGTGAACTTCCGGATTCTCATTACAGGAAGGAACTCGACAATGTATATCGCAAGGCTCAGAAGGCGCTGGGAAGAGATGTTGCGGAGATAGAAGGCAAGGAGATGTCAGAGAGGGATTTCGCCAAGGAGCGAAGAAAGCTTATGCGTGAGGAAAGAAAGTCGCAAAAAAATTGAAACTCTCTTTGAATCCTGCGGTATAATAAAATGGGGGGACTTTGTTCCGACCCATGTGAAATCAAGAATAACGAAATCGTAAATAGAAATGGCAAACAAGAAAACACCGGTAAACACACTTACAAGAGACCTTAACGATCTCGCGGCACCAACAGGAAATATCTATGAAACTGTGGTTATCCTATCGAAGAGGGCCAATCAGATCGCAATCGCGGAAAAGAAGGAACTGACCAGAAAACTTGATGACTTCAAGAATGACCGCGACACTATGGAAGAGGTGTTCGAGAACCGTGAGCAGATAGAGATATCAAAGTACTATGAGAGGCAGCCTAAGCCTAGCCTTGTGGCAATCGAGGAGTTCAAGGACGGCAACATCTCTTATAGAATGGCAAAGCAGGACGAGGAGTAATCTGCTATGCTCAGTAGGCTTCTGGTAAGGAATTATGTTCTGATAGACTCTCTGGAAATCGATTTTCCGGAGGGTCTGATCATTATAACAGGACAGACAGGAGCCGGTAAATCGATTCTTCTCGGAGCCTTGGGGCTTGTGATGGGGTCAAAGGCCGATGCCGGAATGCTGTCCGAAGGAGCGGACAACTGCGTGGTTGAGGCCGAGTTCGACGCTGACCCTGAAGATGCGGCATTACGCGCGGTTCTTGAGGACAGTGATGTGGAATGGGAAGACGGTCACCTCATCGTCAGAAGGGTGGTCAACCGTTCCGGAAGGTCACGTGCTTTTGTCAATGATTCTCCAGTTCCAGTCCAGGTTCTTCAGGATATCGCATCCGAACTTGTGGATATCCATTCTCAGCATCAGACCTTGCTGCTTTCCGACAGGAATTTCCAACTGGGAATACTTGATTATTTTGCGGGGGCGTCAGAAAAGCGTGCCGAGTGCGATGAGTTGTGGCGCCGCCTGACAAGGATGAAGTCAGAACTTGCTTCGCTTGATGCTAGGATAACCAGACTTGCAGGAGAGAAGGACTACAACGAGGCGCAGTACCGTCAGTTGGAAGAAGCCCGACTCCGTGTCGGAGAACTGGCCGAACTGGAGGAGGAGCAGAAGCAACTTGCAAATGCAGAGGAAATAAAGTCAGGCTTATGTCAGGTAGAGGACATCTTCACGGCATCTTCTTCAGGGGGCGAGATACCTTCAATTGATTCTTCTCTCAAGGAGGCTGACCGTGTGCTTTCCCGTTTGGGCAGATATGTTCCTGCTGCGTCGTCGTTGGCGGAAAGGCTGGCCTCATGCCGTCTTGAACTTGATGATATCCTTTCAGAGATATCAGATCTCAACATGAGGACAGATGTTTCGGAAAGCCGGCTGGAGGAGGTCGAAGCCAGAATGTCCATGCTGTATGGACTGATGCAGAAGCATGGCTGTGCTGATGAGGCGGAATTGATGGCCCTTCGTGACAGGTTGTCCGAAACCTTGTTCGATTCTACGCAGCTGGAAGAAAAGAGGGCAGAACTCCTGGCTTCAATGACCGAGACGGAGACATCTTTGGCTGCAGCGGCAGATGAGTTGCACGAAATGCGTTCTGCAGCATCAGGTCCGTTTGCCGAATCCATGACTGACTCCATCAGGAATCTCGAACTGCCGTACGCTGTGTTTGAAGTGGAACTTCTTCCTATATCGATCTGTGCTTCCGGTCGTGATTCCGTCCAGTTCCGTTTCTCTGCCTCAGGAAGAAATGCCGTCGATGTGGCCAAGTGTGCTTCCGGAGGTGAGATGTCGCGTATAATGCTGGCATTGAAGGCGATGCGTGCCCGTTTTGCCAAAATGCCGACGATGGTCTTTGATGAGATCGATACCGGAGTCTCAGGCAGCGTGGCTGACAGAATGGGATCCATGATCTGTGACATGGGCAGATACATGCAGGTATTCGCCATTACCCATCTCCCGCAGGTGGCTGCAAAGGGAAGTGCTCATTATCTTGTTTCCAAAGATGTGGATCCGTCAACATCTACAGCGGTCACTACAATCAAAAAACTCTCTGACAGACAGAGAGTTCTTGAAGTTGCGCGCATGCTCAGCGGTTCCGTTCTGACTGACGCAGCCATCGCAAATGCCGAGTCCCTTCTGAAGGGATAGGCCTATTTTATTTCGGTCACGGTCCAGTCCTTTCCGTAGACTATCCTTCTTACACCGTTATTTACATATCCTTCGTCCCCGACCTTCCTATACTTGAAGGTGCTCTGAAGCATGTACGTATCTGATGATGAAAGCATTTCCGGCCATCTGTTGCCATATCTGCTGCATGATCCGATGAAGTATGTCGTGAGGTCGTACCCCTGAAAGGCGAACTGGGTCGGTTCTGTATTGTAAAGCGCTCTGTACTTCAGGAGGAAGTCCTTGACCTGCCGGCTCTCGTAATCTATGTAGTAACCGAGGCTCACATGTAGTGAGGTGTTGTGGAAGTTCTCCACCTCGATGGTCTCGAAACTGCGTATCTTCGACGGAGCGTAGAGAACGACATTGTATTTCTCATGAATCAGGATGTTGAGGTTCCTGACAACGTCGTTGACGAAGGCTTCGCTTTCTGATGCTATCAGGATGCGGTTTGTTCCTGTGAGAGTCATCTTCTCCTTTAAAGGATTCAGGACGTCGCGTCCTTCAAGGATGCTGTATGAGAAAGGTATGTAGGTGATGCGGGCAGAGTCTGCGGACTCTATCATCATGCGTGCAGCCTCTGTCTTTGCCGCTCCTTTTTCAGTAAATATTATGACGGTGTCCACCGCTTCTGTGTCTTCTCTGATCCATTTCGCGAGGTCGTCATATTGAACCTTGTGAGGAGTCGGGGCCTGGATGAAGTTTCGGTGTGAAAAGGCAAGGGGTTCGGCCCTCTGGTCCAGAGGAGAAACTATCATCGTCTGTTCCGGTGCCACCTCAAGAAGTCTGCCGAGGTCGGAAGAGGATACCGGACCTATGACTACGTCGCTCCTTTGCAGGTCATCTTCAGTCATCTTGTGGCTTCCGTCTGCCGAGTCGTAGATGTCAAGGTCTGTGCTTATGCCTTTTTCTGCCATGTCGTATACGGCCAACAGAGCTCCGCAGTAGAAGTCAAGATTGTTCCTGCTGATATTTTCTTCTGCAGCCCTTAGAGGAAGGATCATTGTCATAGCCACCTCATCCTTTGGAGAAAATATCCATGGCTTCTCTTCTTCCTTATGCAGTGAATCTGCCGCAGGCTCGATGGTGACTGTAGTGTCGGTCGGAGGGATAATTTCTTCCTTTTCTCCTGTGACCGGCTCTTCAATGATTTCTCCAGGTTCTGGAATGATCAGTTTCTGTCTGTTTGCAAGTTTGCGCCCGGTCAGATTATTGGCCTTCATGAGTGCCTCTACGGTCACACCGTACTTTTGTGCGATGACATCGAGATCTTCGTACCATTTCCTGACATGAACCTTCTGCTTGACTGTTTTTTCCTGCTTCTTTTCACTTTTTTCAACAACTTTGGAGTCAGGTTTCTCCTCAGGAACAACTTCTTGTACCTCTACTTTTGGCTTTGTTTCTTCCTTTTTCTTGGGTTCAGGTGTCTTTGCAACTTCGGGAGCAGGAATCAGGATGATGGAATTCTTCTTGAGACCTGTCTCCTTGAGTGACGGATTCATCATGTAGATGTCATCGACGGTCACGTTGTACGCCTTTGCGATGGAAAACAGGGTCTGCTTTTCCAGGACGATGTGCGAGTAGCAGATCTTTCCGCTGATCCTTACCTTTTCCTTTGATACGGTGACGGGTGTGCCGATATAGTCCTGCGCCGTGAGCGATGCAGGATATGAGAGGATGGCGATTGCCAATGCTATGGTCTTTATTGTCTTTCCAATCATGTTTCCCTTATATATGACCGATGAATTCTTCTAGTCTTTCCGCGAATCTCTTCCAGGAAAGCCTTTCCTTTTCGAGACGTATGTTTCTGATGCAGTCATCCTTTATGCGTGGGTCGCTGAAGTATCTGAGTATCTCTTTACAGATGCTTTCCGGAGTCCCTTCCGGTGCAACGATTCCGGTGCCTCTGTCTCCGATGGTTTCTTTCAGCCCTCCTACATCGGTGACTATCATCGGTACCTCGAAATGGTATGAAACGGAACTTATCCCGCTTTGCGTCGCGCTTCTGTATGGAAGGACTGCCAGATCAGCGGCCGAGAAGTATTCCGTGACTTCCGAGTCCTTTATATATTTCAGGTTCTTGCAGATCATATCCCTGCAAGGCAGACGGTCTATTATTTCCTGATATCTGTCAAATGAACCGTATGGTTCGCCTGCAATTATGAGTTGGTAGCCTTCAGGCAGTAGCCCGAATGCTTCCAGAAGAATGTCGAGGCCCTTGTATGCCCTGATGAGTCCGAAGAACAGGATGTTCTTCATGCCTGGTTTCAGACCAAGCTTGGCCTCGGCTTCGTGTCTTTCTATTCTTTCTCCGAAATGGGAGTACAGGGGGTGCTGGATGACTGTATACCTGGCCTCAGGACTGATACGGAGAAGATCCTTTGAGACTGCTTCGCATAGGGTTACGCTACCGGAACTTCCCTTCAGGAAATATCTTGTCAGAGGCGTGTCGAAGAACCGTGGTTCATGAGGCACTACATTGTCAAGTATGGAAATCACCTTGCAGTGCTTCTTCATCCTGCGTGTGATGTATCCGAGGGACGGTGCGAAATATGACATCCAGTACCTTACTATCAGCACGTCGGGGTTCCAGTCCCTTATGGCCTTGTATGTGCTGACATATGAAAAAGGATTGGCCGTATCCAGCAGAGATACACTCTCTACCGGTACGGCCTCATCATCTGCTGTCACAAACTGTGTCTTTCCCGGGAACAGAAACTCCGGATACTGTCTCTTGAAATTGAATGCCTTGACAATGTGGTTCTTGCTCAGTTCATTGTACAGGCATGCGTTAAACTGAGATATTCCTCCTCTGTAGGGATAGAAACAGGACAGTATTGCAATCTTCAATTGTTACTCCTTGCTTTTGTCGTTCTTTGTCTTGATGTACTCATCATTAAGACCGGCCAGAACATCCTCTGTGATATCGAGAGTGGCATCC
>JAFVHZ010000001.1 GCA_017474265.1 Bacteroidales bacterium
GGACGGCTGTGCAGCCGGATGAAACAGCACCGACAAGGGGATTCAGAAGGAGTTGTACGGGGTAGTTCCATGGAGAGATTATCAGAGAGTTTCCGAGCGGCTCCTTTACTATGTAACTTCTTGAAGGAAATAACTTTATGTGAGTGCATGCCTTTTTTCTGCGTGCCCATCCTGCCACATGTTTCATATGAGTTCTTATCTCCGCCTTCACGATGCTGATTTCTGTCAGGAAGGCTTCTTCATACGATTTGTGCAGGTCTGTCCAAAGTGCGTCGCAAAGTCTTTCTTCCCATTTGTCCATTGCGGCAAGAAGACGGCGGAGCATGTCCTTTCTGAAACTGATGTCGAGGGTCGCTCCCGACCTGAAGTATTCCTTCTGAGCCTGATGTATGGCGATTATCTTTTCTGTCGATGTGTTCTCCATGTTTGTCTGTCCGAATTTACATTTCAAATATAGGCATTTTTCTATATATCAGCGGCAATTATGATGCCTTGGCGCCTGTTTTCAGTGGTTTCTGACGGCCGGTGAATTCATCCATGGTGTGATAGATGCCGAAGACTTCGCCGAAGAAGAAGTCGAAAACCCGTGTAGGAAGGATTGCCTGCCAGAATCTGATGAAATGGAAGCCGAAAGGTATGCCTTTGAAGGTTTTGTTTCGTTCGATTGCCTGAATGACTTTTCTTGCAGCATATTCCGGTTTGAGGATAGGGATGATGCGGGATCTGACTCCGTCGAACATTCCGGTATTGATGTAGTATGGTGCGACGGTGGTGATATGGACGTCGCTCTTCATGTCCTGAAGTTCGATCCTTACTGAGTCGGACCATCCTATCGCGCCCCATTTGCTCGCTGCGTATACGGACATCTTCGGGTTTGAAAGCATGCCGCCAGCCGATGCGATGGTGCATATGTGTCCGCGGTTACGACGCAGCATGTCAGGGAGCATTGCACGGGCAACGAACATCGGTGCCATTGTGTTGATGTTCATTGTTCTGACGATTTCGTCAGTGCTCATTTTGTCGAATGTCCTGTTGCTGGTCACTATACCTGCACAGTTGATCAGGATGTCGACGGATCCGCATTCTTCAATTACCTTGGCATATGTTTTTGTGACGACATCATTATTTGATACATCCACTACATATCCTGCTACCTTCCCGTATTTTCCTAGTTCATGTCTTGTGGCTTCTATGTTGGTGATGTTGATGTCCCATATGATAAGGCATGATGCGCCTTTCTCAAGAGCCATGCGGCCCATGATCTTTCCGATTCCCGATGCTCCGCCGGTAATCAGTACATTTGCGTTTTCAAATTTCATGTTCTAACCGTTAATAATTCCGCCGGCAAATGTATGACAATAAAAATGCCTGCTGCAAGATGCAGCAGGCAATGTCGTAGAATTCACCGATTCGTTGTGAATGTATGGATTATGTGGTGAAACCCAAACGTCCTGTGGCGAAATTCCGGTCAGAATTTGCTTTTGTAGTCCTGGACGTCAAGTACCCATGATCCTTGTACTCTCATGACGGTCTGGATGGCATCTCTAGCACATCCCTTGCCGCCAGGTCTGGTGGAAATGAAGTCTGCAATATCCTTCACTTCGTCTACGGCGTCGCAAGGGCAGACTCCGCAGCCAGATGCCTTCAGTACTGGAATATCCGGAAGGTCGTCTCCAAAATACATCACCTGCTCCGGCTTCAGTCCGTGGCGTAAGCAGAAATCTTCGAAGTCTTCAATCTTTGCGCGGGAGCCTAGATAAACGTCTTCGGGCTTCACTCCGCATGAACGGAAGCGCTGACGGATGCTTTCAGAACGTCCGCCTGTGATGATGCCTATATGGTATCCGTGCATATAGGCCATACGCATGGCGAAGCCGTCCTTGCAGTCGAAGGTGCGGTAGAGTTCACCATTGAGGTCTGACAATACGCCGCCGTCTGTGAGTACGCCGTCGACATCGAAGACGAAGGCCTTTATCTTCTTGAATGTTTCCTCCATGGCTTATGATTTAGCGCCGTTTCCGAAGCCTCCCATAGGGAATGTGGCCTTAGGTTCGCCTCCAAGGGTGATCTGGCCGTGCTGGCTCTCATATTTGGTGATGTTGTCCTGAAGAGCAAGGAAGAGACGCTTTGCATGTTCCGGAGTCATTATGATGCGGTTGCTTACTTCCGGTTTGGCGATGCCGGGGAGCATTGTTGCGAAGTCGATCACAAATTCACTGTGTGAGTGGGTGATGATTGCGAAGTTCGAGTAAGAACCTTTAGCGACTTCCGGCTTCAGTTCGATCTTGAATTCCTTTTCGTTTGCCATAATATTACTTGTTTTAATCTTTATCTTATAGATCCCTTGACACAGGTCGGGATGACAGTTGACGATTGTACCACCGTACAGTGCAAAGTTAGTGAAAAATTTGCTATCTTTGCATGATTATGTGCCGATTCCGGAGGGGATGGTGCTATTATATTGAATAATAATCAAATAGAATAAAGATATATGGAACTGCCAGCAAAGTATGATCCTGCCTTGACGGAGGATAAATGGTATGCCTATTGGCTTGAAAACAAGTTTTTCCATTCGGAACCCGATGAGAGGGAACCTTATACTATAGTTATTCCGCCGCCAAATGTTACAGGAATCCTCCATACCATTGCCAAATACCGCGATATACTGCGCATTCTGCCCGCAAGCATGCGCAAGGCGTAAATCATTGGGTTCCATACTAATTTTGCGCAATTTTAGCGCACGCAAAGATTATTGCCTTGCCAACTGTGGATTAAATTGGTA
>JAFVHZ010000240.1 GCA_017474265.1 Bacteroidales bacterium
AACGAGGTTTCAAAAAGCGGCGCTGCGGATCAGGCCGGAATCAAGGCCGGAGACGTACTTATCGCCATAGATTCCACCAAGATCACCACCCCTGCATCGGTACAGGAGACAGTCAGCAGATTCTCTCCTGGCGACAAGGCGGTCGTGACCGTTATAAGGGATGGAAAGGAGAAGCAGTTCGAAGTCATCTTCAAGGGTACTTCTCAGGAGAACGGAACCTTGGCGGATGACGGTACGGTAGCATTCTACGGCGCTTCGATCCGTGAGGCTTCGGAGGAAACTCTTGCAAGATACGGACTGAAGAGCGGAGTCGAGATCGTAGAGATGGGCCCTGGCAAGATGCAGGAGGCAGGAGCGACAGAAGGATTCATCATCCTTTATGTCAACGACCATCCGGTGAAGACGCCGCAGGATGTCATCGATGTCGTGAAGAAGTCAAAGAGGACGGTATTCATCGAGGGAGTGACTCCATCCGGAAGGACCGGCTACTTCGGCTTCGGAGTATAGGAAGAAAGTACAAACCAATATATTGTAATGAGACAACTTAAGATTACAAAATCGATTACAAACCGTGAGAGTGCCTCACTTGACAAGTATCTTCAGGAGATCGGTCGTGAGGAACTCATCACAGTTGAAGAGGAAGTGGAACTTGCCCAGCGTATCCGTAAGGGAGACCAGGCGGCATTGGAGAAATTGACAAGAGCGAATCTTCGATTTGTCGTGTCTGTTGCCAAGCAGTATCAGAATCAGGGACTCAGTCTCCCGGACCTTATCAATGAGGGCAACCTCGGTCTGATCAAGGCGGCTGAGAAGTTCGATGAGACCAGAGGTTTCAAGTTCATCTCTTATGCGGTGTGGTGGATCCGTCAGTCGATCCTTCAGGCACTTGCAGAGCAGTCGAGAATCGTGAGGCTTCCGCTCAACCAGGTAGGCTCCCTGAACAAGATAAACAAGGCTCTTTCAAAGTTCGAGCAGGAGAACGAGCGTATGCCGTCAAGTGAGGAACTTTCGGAGATGATCGACGTTCCTAAGGACAAGATCGCCGATACCCTCAGGGTTTCAGGACGTCATGTGTCTGTGGATGCTCCTTTCGTGGAGGGCGAGGACAACAGCCTTCTTGACGTGCTCGTGAACAATGACTCTCCGAGTGCAGACCGCGGTCTTGTGAACGAATCCCTCAACAAGGAGATCGAGCGTGCCCTTTCTACCCTTGCCACACGTGAGCGTGAGATCATCAAATCGTTCTTCGGCATCGGATGTCAGGAAATGACACTGGAAGAGATCGGCGAGCGCTTCGGCCTTACCAGAGAGCGTGTGCGCCAGATCAAGGAGAAGGCGATCCGTAAACTCAAGAACAACTCAAGAAGCAAACTTTTGAAAAGTTATTTAGGATAATGACACCAGAATCATTTATTATAATGAAAGCGTCTGAAGCAATTCAGGCGCTTTACGGCGTTGAAGTGCCAGAGGCGCAACTTCAGGTGCAGGTGACACGCAAGGAGTTCGAAGGAGACTATACATTGGTTGTTTTCCCTCTGCTGAAGGTTTCCAAGAGTTCTCCGGAGAACACAGGTAATGCTATAGGAGAGTGGATGAAGACAAATGTTCCTGAAATAGCAGCGTACAATACTGTGAAGGGGTTCCTCAATATCTCTTTTTCAGAGGTATACTGGAACGGCGTGTTCGCCGAGATCGCCTCAACTGAGGATTTCGGACAACTCGCTCCTACCGGAAGGACCATCATGGTCGAGTATTCGTCTCCTAACACCAACAAGCCTCTCCATCTCGGACACATCCGTAACAATCTTCTTGGATGGTCGGTTGCGAAACTTCTCGAAGTGTGCGGCCATAATGTGATGAAGGTCAATCTTGTGAATGACCGCGGAATCCATATCTGCAAGTCGATGTATGCGTGGAAGGTCCTTGGAAACGGCGAGACTCCTCAGTCGGGCGGTAAGAAAGGCGACCATCTCGTAGGCGACTATTATGTTGCTTTCAACAACCTCTACAAGAAGGAGGTCGACGAACTCGTTGCCGGAGGAATGGCAAAGGAGGATGCTGAAAAGAACGCTCCATCCCTGAAGGCTGCCCAGGAAATGCTTTTCAAGTGGGAGAACGGTGACACAGAGATCGTGGAACTCTGGAAGACCATGAACGGCTGGGTTTACGAAGGCTTCGACAAGACATACAACGACCTTGGAATCAGTTTCGACAGGACTTATTATGAGTCGCAGACCTACCTGTTCGGCAAGGCTCTGGTCCAGAAGGGCCTCGAGGCGGGAATCTTCGAGACACAGGAGGACGGCTCTGTATGGTGCGACCTCACTGCAGACGGCCTTGACAGGAAACTTCTCCTTCGTGGAGACGGCACATCGGTATATATGACCCAGGACCTCGGAACTGCGGAACAGCGTTTTGCTGAGTACAGTCTTGACGAACATATCTATGTTGTCGGAAACGAGCAGAACTATCATTTCCAGGTACTGAAACTCATTCTCGGCAAACTCGGATTCGATTGGGCTGACAGCATCTACCATCTTTCTTATGGAATGGTGGAACTTCCGGAAGGAAAGATGAAGTCGCGTGAGGGTACGGTAGTCGATGCCGACGATCTTATTGCTGCGATGTACAATACGGCAAAGGAGACTTCGCTCGAACTCGGAAAGATAGACAATCTCAGCGAGGAGGAGCAGGATGCGCTCTTCCGTATGATCAGCCTCGGAGCCCTGAAGTATTTCATCCTCAAGGTGGATCCTAAGAAGACCATGCTCTTCGATCCTAAGGAATCGATCGATTTCAACGGAAATACAGGTCCTTTCATCCAGTATACGCACGCACGTATCAAGTCGATCCTGCGCAAGGCCGATGAAAGAGGGATTGCACATTCCGCACAGGCCGTACGTCCGGAATCGGAACTTACTGCCAAGGAGGTGCGTATCATAAAGATCCTCAATACTTTCCCTGCGAAGGTGGCAGAGGCCGGTGCAGCACATTCTCCTGCGGTAATCGCCAATTATGCCTACGAACTTGCCAAGGAGTTCAACCAGTATTACCACGATACTCCTATCCTCCGTGAAGAGAATATGGCACTTTTGGAATACCGCCTCGTGCTGGTAGAAACCATCGCCAAGGTTCTCAGCAAGGCGATGTCGATCCTCGGCATCACTCTTCCTGAGAGGATGTAGAATTGTTTCTATAGGCTCCGGGACTCATCCCGACATGCTTCTTGAAGAATTTGCCGAAGAACGACTGGTTCGGGAAATTCAATTCATATGCTATCTGCTGGACTGTCAACATTGAATGGTTCAGCAGATATTTTGCATCCTTTATGATGAACCTGCTGATCCATTCGGAAACGGTGTGTCCGCTGACCTTCCTGATAGTCGTTGTCAGATATCTCGGGGTCAGGTTCATCCGGTCTGCATAATATTTCACTTCTCTTTCCTTGAGATAGTTCTCGCTCAGTATCTTGAGAAATCTGTTGAAATGCTCCTTCTCCCTGTTCATGGTCTTTCGTTCGCACTCGATGCTTGCCATATGGGAATACAGGGAATCCATCAATATGTATACGAATGTGCTCATCCCAGACCTTATTATCGAACTCTTGAACGGACTGTCGGTCTTGTCCCTGATGTAGTCGGACAGTGCATCCAGAGCCCTGCATATCTTGCGCGATTCGTCTTCAGTGATCGATACCAGAGGATAGTCGTATATCTTGTCTATTAGTTCAGGTATATGCTTCGGGTCAATGGTGTAGTCGGTGAATCCGCTTTCTTCCATTGCCAGAATATATCCCTTGCAACCTACTGCAGACAATACGTTCAGACTGTTGTGCGGGTGTGATACGAACACGGTGTTCTTTTCCATTCTGACGGTCCTGAAGTTGTATGACAGTTCCATGCTTCCTTCGGTGCATATTATCAGTGCAGTGGCATTTATCCTGCATGGCTTGTTGAGGATTTCGCTCACAGGCTTTTCCCCGTCATGTCTATATATCCAGAAAGAGTCGAAAGATATGCTGCCAGGGATATATCTGTGCAGTTCCTTGATAAAAAGGTCAGTTGTCATTGTCAATGATTATTGTTACAAATTTACTTTTAATTACGTTGAGACTACGCAAATATTGTGTCAGAATGTTCTATTTGTAAGATTGGGGACATCTGTTCGGACATATGGAACACAAATTACATCGCAGTATAGTCTTTCTGACACACATTTTGCAATAATGGCATTCAGTAAAAACGACTGCAATGCCATTATTGACTGTAAAGGAACTTGAAAGCATGGCCCCCGTATTCCGCGGCGGTGCCGGCAACGCTATTGCACGATTTCTTATGAAGATGCTTTCCGTGGACAAGTGCAATGACCTGTATGACAGGAATTCCACATTGAAAGGTCCCGGATTTGCCCGCGCTGTTCTGAAGGATATCGGTGTAAGTTATGAAATCGAGAATATGGAGGAACTTGACAATCTTCCTGACGGCCCTTTCATCACCATCAGCAATCATCCATACGGGGGAATAGACGGTGTCATTCTTGTTGACATCTTTGGCCATCTTGACAGGAATTACAAGGTGATGGTCAACAGATTTCTCGGTCGTGTGGAATCTCTTTCCGAAAATTTCATATGCGTCACGCCTACTGGCGAGAAAAGGACGGCCCCTACCGAAGCAAGCATACAAGGGATCAAGGACGCGATGCGTCATGTGAGGGACGGACATCCTTTGGGCATATTTCCGTCGGGTGCTGTTTCCGACCTGAGCATACAGGACCGGTGTGTCAGAGACCGGGAGTGGCAGGAACCTGTCATAAGATTGATCAGGAAACTCAATGTCCCTGTTGTCCCGGTTACTTTTCTTGATGGCAATTCGGCATTCTATTACAGTCTGGGACTGATTGACTGGAAGGTCCGTCTCCTGAGGCTTCCGTCAGAGGTTTTCAATAAGCGTGGTACAGTCATCAGGGTGGCATTAGGAAAACCAATCACTCCGGAGCAGCAGGCCGGTTATGACGACATGAATGAATTCCGGAGTTTCCTCCGTTCAAGTGTATATGACTTAAAAACGATATACGGTTATGGCAAATAACAAGGCAGATGCGGTGAGGATACAGACATCGGTCCTCAACGCTTTGGAGAAGAAGGTTCTGGTATGGCTTGCAGAACGTCAGCCGGCCTGGGTGACATCTGATATACTTACGCTCACAGGCACGTTCGGATCGATTGTCATCGCTGCCGGATACATCCTTTCTTCATTAAATATCAACTGGTTGTGGCTCAGTTCGTTAGGTTTTTTGATCAATTGGTATGGAGATTCTCTTGACGGCACTCTTGCACGTGTGAGGAAATGTCAGCGTCCGGTCTATGGATATTATCTGGACCATACTGTGGATGCCGTCAATGAGGTGATAATGTTTGTCGGTATCGGATTGTCCGGACTTGTCCATCTGGAACTGGCACTGGCGGTCCTGGTCCTTTATCTGATGATGACCATAAATGTCAGCATAAATGCACATCTGAAGAAGGAATTCCGCCTGACTTATGCGAAGATGGGACCGACGGAGTTCAGGATCATTATGATTCTGATTAACACTCTGTTCGCGACAGTCAGACCTTTGAGGGAATTCTCGCATGAGGTCATCCTGTTCGGCCATGAAGTCACTTTCGGAGCCCTGGATTATATTGCGATGGTGATCCTTGTGATTCTTTGTGTCATGCATGTCACCAGTGTGGTGCAGGACGCAAGGGAATATGCGAAGATCGATCCTCTGCCTAAAAGAGATGAATGATGAATGTCCTGATAAGATATGTGAAGTTCATAGGCACAAGTGCAGTCGGGACTGTTATAGACACTCTTGTGCTTTGGATTCTTTCTGACTTTGCCTTTGACAAGGGATGGTGGGGAGAGTATGTGGTCTCGCCTATACTTTCTTTTCAGGCGGCTGTGCTAGTGAACTACCTCATATCTTATTTCTATGTCTGGAAGGACAGGGTGGATTCTGCGAAGGGATTCAGGTCTTTTCTCCGTCTGTATGGAGCATATAACCTCTCTTGTTCCGCGGTCTTCCTGCTGAGGTTCGGTGTGCTTCTTATCATCGAGAGATTCTTCGGATGGGATGTCGTGATCTGCAACCTTGCTGCCATGGGTGTATCAGGACTTGTAAACTTCATCATGACAAATAATGTCATATTCAAAAAATCGGAATAGCGTGTGCTATCCCGATTTTTTAATTAGATGTTAGATGAATATGTATTTCAGGATGAAGAGTATCGCAAGTATGTACATCGTAGGGGAGAGGTATCATGATGCGGCAGTTGGAACTCAAGTAGTTACAGCAGTTTCTTAAGCATTGTCTCTTTTTTTTATGATTTACGGTCAGAATGTCCATTTTGCCGCTATGGTAGGCATTGCATGGAAGCCTTTGCCCACGAAGTTTGCGGAGAGTTCCACTTCTGTTCCAACGCTCAGGTTGACCTTTTCCCATCCCTTGATGTTCCTGAGGTTGACCCAGACCTGAGGCTCTGCCATGAAGATGAATTCTGTTCCCTGCCATGGACGCATTTCCCTCCAGAAGTCAAAGAATCCGTTGAATGACAGCCAGTGGTTGAAGAAGTCAAGGTTCCATACTCCGGTGATCTGGAAATTGTGCATCTGGCAGTTGCCGGATGCATCCAGAGTGCCAGGTATGGCCTTATATGCTGCTGTCAGCGACCATGTCTTGGAGAAATCTTCCGAATGACCTGAGTATGTCGCTCCTGCGAGCCAGGCATTGTTGAAGGATCCTGCTGACGTGCTGAGCCCGCCGTTATATTCGATATGTGCGGAAAGCCAGTCGAGTCTGGATTTCTGCCAGAAGCATATTTCGCGGGATATCTCGAAATATGCTCCGCAGGCCTTTGGAGTGTAGTCAAAGTCGATGAAGAAGAATGTGCTTCCGCCTCCGTCCGGGCGGAACATTTCTACTGTCGATGTCACTGCTTCACGTCCAATGTCGTAATGGATCTGTATGTTCTGTGCTTCAGTCCTGGTGGTTGCGAGAGGTAGTGCTGTGGCTGCGACAGCAAATAGGGCAAAGATCTTTTTCATGGTCAGTATTTTATTAAGATATGCAGATTCAGTCTGCTTTATCTGTCTTAAGGGCGCAGTCCGTTTATGACGAGAGCCTTGATGTCTTCCATTCTTCCTGTCAGGTATGCCCTGCGCTCATCTGAGTCACATTCGCCTTTTGCAAAGCCCAGTGGAGCGACGATGAAAGATGATATGGTCAGTGACATTATGTCGAGAACGAGATCTATGGCCTCCACGTTACGGATGGTGCCTTTGTCGATCTCTTCCTTTACCATTGCTTCAAATCTGTTGAACGCGCTGCTGCGGCTTTCGCTTCTGAGGAAACGTCTGCGGAACATGTCCCACCTTGAAGGATGCATGATAAGTTCGTTCACTATGAACGGTGCCAGACGCTCGTCAAGTTCGAGCATGCCGAAATAGAATTCGATGATGTTCCCCAGTTTCTTGAGGAAGTCCTTTTCTTCATCCAGAGGTGCGTCCAGATACTCCACGACCTGTTCCATCTTCGGTGCGAACACATCCCAGAAGAGTTTCTCCTTCGTGCGGAAGTAGTAGTGGATGAGGGTCTGGTTGCAGCCTACTGCCTTTGCTATTTCAGTTGTGGATGTGCCGCTGAACCCCTTCTCCAGAAAGAGCCTTTCTGCCACCCACAGTATCCTTTTTTCAATATTCTGGTTTCTTTCCATTGTTTCTGTCTATTCTTTTTCAGCCTTCAGTGCCAGTTTCTTGACGATAAGTACGAAGAAGCCGGTAAGTATAAGGTTTGTGAGAATCGTCAGCAGTGAAATGGCCAGGAGCGGACCACCGAGTCCGTAACCGATAGCTATGAACACGATACCTGCGCCGACTTCTCCTCTTGTGAACATTCCTATGCTGAGTGCAAGTCTTTCAGTAATGCTCCTGTCCCTATAGAAGAATACAGGAAGAAGTTTGCCGATGTTTGAGAGGGCGGTGGTCACCAATACGTGGAGTGCGATTTCGCCCCATGACATGTCTCCTACCTTGCCTATCATGCAGTCTCCTGCAGTGGCGCTGAAGTCTACTCCTACGAATAACGGTGCGCTTAGGCCTACCAGAAGCATGAACATATAGGATATTGCTGACGATGCCTTTTCATCTGCATGTGAGTGATGCTCATGGGTTCTCATGACCATTCCCAGGATGAATGCCGGCAGAAGGATTTCTATATGTATTGCAGAGTCATGTCCGAAAAGTTCGGCGGTGATGACATATATTCCCTGGAATATGAAGACGAGGATCGTGGCGTATCCGAGAATGGCGGACCATGTCTGGCTCATTCTGAATCTGTTGAGTTTTGTCCATCCGAAGTACAGGCAGAAGAATACGAATATCACGACTACGCCCAACTGCCATTTCATTCCTATCATGAAGACCTGGAGAGGAATCATCAGAAGAATCGTGTCAAGGTCATCAAAGATTGCGAGAACCTTGGTCTTGCCGTATATCCATGATTTCTTGAGACCTGCAGCAGCCAGCATGGTGAAAAGGATGCCGGCTGAAGTGGGGGCTGCGAACCGGCTCAGAAGCAGGGTTTCCTTCCAAGTGTCCCAGGACCTGTATTCTGCGGGCATCAGAAGGATGAAATATCCGCATATCAGGAGCCAGGGTACTGCTGCAGTAGCCATGGCGATGAAATAGTCTTCAGTGTATGAGCGCCATTGGGTCTTGTCGAGTTCAAATTCCCTGCCTACATTTATCATGATGTATGCAAGACAAACATATAGCATGATGTCAAAGAAGGGCTTGATGTGCGCAAAATGTTCAGGTCCGATAAGTATCGGCAGTATCTGTGAGCCTGCTAGTCCTATGAGCAGAAATACTGAGAAGAGAATGATTTTTTTCATAAGTAGTCCGGCAGCATTGCTGTTACATGTTATCTGATTTTTCACAAAAGTAATATTTTTACGGAAATTAGCAAAAAACCTCTATTTAAATTTGAATGATTAAAAATTAAATGTATATTTGCACTACATAACAGGAAACTTAACTTATAAAAAGGGAAATCATGCTAAGTCAGAAACTACATTCAGCGATCAATGCTCAGGTAAATGCCGAGTTGTGGTCTGCATATCTTTATCTTGCAATGTCTCTTGATGCTGAGGCAAAGGGGTACAAGGGAGTTGCAAACTGGTTCTATGTGCAGTTTCAGGAGGAACAGGCTCATGCCCGTATCTTCATGAACTATATGAACTCACGCGACGCAAAGGTGGAACTTCTCCCTATAGAGGGCGTACCTGCGTCATGGGATACGGTTCTTGACATGTACAAGCAGACCCTCGAACATGAAAAGAAGGTGACTGCGCTCATCAACAATCTCGCAGCCATTGCCAATGAAGACCGTGATTACGCCTCGATCAACCGCCTGAACTGGTTCGTTGACGAGCAGGTAGAGGAAGAGGAATCGGCACGTGAGATGATAGCCACAGTTGAGGCTGTTGAAGACAATAAATACGGAATGTATATGCTTGACAAGGAACTTGCAGCGCGCGTCTACAATGTTCCTTCACCTCTCGCTACTGCAGCGGAATAAATCCTGTCCATATAATCTGAAATCAGTTGCTGATGCCGATGAGCGGAGCGTATGCCTATGCTTCTGCGAATTGAAGCGGTGTCAGCAACTGATTTTTTATGTCCGATTTTGGACGAGGATGGGTACAATAATTGAAATAATTAGTAAATTCGCGGCCGTTTTTAAGAAATGGGCAGAAGAATCTTCATATTGACCGTATTTTCTCTCGTCCTGGCTTTGTCAGGACGGGATGTTCAGGAGTCGGATGTACCCATGAATGACTCGTGTATGGCCTTTAATCTCGAGTCATCATATTTTTACATTCCTACGATAACTTCCGGAATTAATACTGCCGGTTCACTCAAGAATCACAAGCATAATATTCTTTGTAGTTCGAGACGCTTCTTTCAGAATCATGATTTTTTCCTGAGGCAGGGGAAGTTTTTTCACCATCCGATTTCAAATGTAAATGATCCGATCAGACGAGTTGCTGCACTGATGAAGTTTCTGATTTAGAATTTATGATATAATCCATATAAATTATCAGTTACTTTAAAATATTGTTTACATTTGCGTCTTTATGCATGTTACTGCCGGAAGACGTCTTCCAAATATGTTCAACCTATGACCAAAACAAGTACTAACTATAGTTTCGTGAGCAAATATATCAAGCATGTTACTTCAAGCGCAGTTCTTATCTTCTTTACCATACTTGCGCTGATCTGTGCCAATGTTCCTGGAGTAAGGGACTGGTATTTCAGCCTTTGGCAGAATCCGGTAAGTTTCTCCATCGGAGAATTCAACTTTTTCAGTCATGGCGGACATGCGCTTACTCTCGGTGCCGTCATCAATGACTTCCTGATGGCTATCTTCTTCCTTTCTGTCGGGCTGGAAATAAAGAGGGAGATCAAAGTCGGCGAACTCTCTACAAGAGAGAAGGCCCTTCTGCCTATCATTGGCGCCTGCGGTGGTATGCTTGTGCCCGTATTGATTTTCTCTCTGGTATGTCCGTCAGATGTTCTCATGCAGCGTGGTATGGCCATTCCTATGGCTACAGACATAGCGTTTTCGCTTGGAGTCCTCTCCATCTTCAGCAGGCGTGTGCCTCTTGGACTGAAGGTCTTCCTTGCAGCCTTGGCGGTGGCTGATGATCTCGGTGGAATCATCGTAATCGCATTGTTCTATTCGTCTGACATCAACCTGATTTATGTCCTGTTGTCTCTGGCATGTGTGGTAGCAATGATAACAGGAAACATAATGAAGTTGAGATCGAAGGCGTTCTATGTGATTGTAGGACTTGTCCTTTGGTATTTCATGCTCAATTCCGGAATCCATGCGACCATTGCCGGAGTGATTGTAGCCTTCTGTATTCCTGCAACCCTGCGCAACGGAACCGGACATTATCTAGAACGCATCCGCAACAGCATCAACGGTTTTCCGGTTGTGGAGATTGACAATCAGCACGATACCATAGTCTGGACCAATCAGGAGATCCACACGCTCAAGAGCATCGAATCTGCCGCGGACAAGATGATCAGTCCGCTTCAGGACCTTGAGGACAATCTCCATTTCCTCATCAATTATATCGTAATACCTCTTTTTGCATTCGCCAATGCCGGAATCAGTTTTGAAGGAATGGGATTCGGAACCATCTTCTCAGGTGTGGGTCTTGCAGTGATGCTCGGTCTTGTAATCGGTAAGTTTGTCGGTGTGTTCTCGTTCTCATGGCTTGCAGTACGTTTCAATGTCGTCAAACTTCCTGCAAATACGACGTGGAAAGCATTCTCAGGTGTATGCATGCTCTGCGGTATTGGTTTCACTGTGTCCATGTTCATTGCTGACCTCTCATATGCAGGAGCAGGTGAGGCGGGTGCACATATTCTGGATCAGGCCAAGTTGGGTATCCTTCTGGGTTCTGTGATCGCTGCAGTACTTGGATGCGTTATCCTTAACAGAACTCTTCCGCCGGACAATAAATAATGGAAATACTACCTATAGCATATATAAGGACGGATTTCCCCGAGAAATTCGGGATTCCCCGACAGAGCGGGCTTGCGGCAGAACTGCAGGCCCGCATCGTGTTCGAGCCCCGTTACAGGAACGCTGATGCCTTGAGGGGACTTGAAGACTTCTCGCATATCTGGCTTGTATGGGAATTTTCCGCCAATCGTCATCAGGCTCAATGGCAGCCGACAGTGAGGCCACCGAGGCTTGGAGGGAACCGCCAGATGGGAGTGTTCGCCACACGTTCCCCATACAGACCCAATCCGCTCGGGCTCTCATGCGTATGTCTGGAATCCATCGATTATGAGTGTGCGGATGGTCCCGTCATCTATGTCAAAGGAGCAGACCTCATGGACGGTACTCCTATCTATGACATCAAGCCTTATATAAGATATGCGGATTCGCGACCGGATGCTGTATGCGGATATGTGGATTTTCTTCAGGAGCGTTCCCTGCAGGTCGTTCTGCCCGAGGCTGTTTCTGAAAAGATGATTGACAGAAGCCGTCTGGCAGCATTGGTCGAAGTCCTTGGCCTTGATCCTCGTCCGTCATATCATGATGATCCGGAGAGGGTATACGGACTGTCTTTTGCGGGACAGAATGTGAAGTTCCGTGTCCGGGACGGAGTCCTGACTGTGATTGATATAGAATAATTGTTATCTTTGTGCAATTCAATCTTTGACTGCCATGATAAAACTTATCCGTTCTTCAATATTTGCCGGTATTGCCATAGGTACAGCAGGCTTTGCTTTTCTTGCTTCCGGTGTCCAGACTGAAGCATATGGCCCTCTTGTCGGAGCGGTACTCTTCTGTTTCGGTCTTCTTACGGTAGTGGGCTATAAACTTAAACTTTATACAGGTACGGCCGGCTTCATCAACAGGAATGAGATCGGGCAACTTTTCATGGTACTTCTTGGAAACATCATAGGATGTCTTTGCGTGGCACTTCTGGCCAGACTTTCTCCTATGGATCTTCAGGCTTCGGCACAGAATATACTTTCTCTGCGCCTCAGCACTGGCCCTGTGCGTTGCGGACTTCTCGCCATCGGATGCGGATTCATCATGACCACAGCCGTTCAGTTCGCCAGGGAAAAACAATATCTGCCCCTCCTGTTCGGTGTTCCGCTCTTCATCGTGTGCGGCTTCCCTCACTGTGTGGCAGATGTCTTCTATTACCTTTGTGTTCCTGCAGCGTTCCTTAAAGCCAATGCCCTCGGAGTCCTTATACTTTATGTGAGCATCGTCCTGGGCAACCTCATAGGCTGCAATCTCTACAGGATCGTTCTGGCGAAAGACCAATATTAGTCATTACAATACAAAACATCTGACCTATATTTCAGATGACCCCCGCCTCCGTTGGAGGCACCCCCTAGCCGGGGGTGGCATGTCACTGAAGTATAGGTCAGATGTTTTGTGTCAGGTTGACTATTTTACACGGAACCAGTCCATTGTGCGGCCGAGAAGGCCTTTCTTGTCAAGTGAACCTCGTACCTTGAGGACATCGCCTTCCACTTTCATCGAGCAGTTGTAGGTCTTTCCGTTGCCGGGATCGTAGATCTTTCCTCCTGAGTACTCCTTTCCGTCAGCCTTGAGTCCGTCCAGCATGTTGAGACCTATCAGTTGTCTGCTTCTGAGCGCCTTGTCCGGGTTGTTGCTGTCTTTTGCCGGAGTGCCGTCCGGTCCGTTCGGTTCGGCAAGCCATACGATCTTGCCGTTGAAGTCGTTTCCGCTCTTGTAGACCTCTACGATTGCAGACCCGTCCTCTAGTTTCCATTTTCCGATTACGTCCTGTGCGAATGTTGCTGCAAGCGGCAATGCGAGGAAAATGATAGTGGTAATTATCTTCTTCATCTGTTTAAAGGTTTTAGTTATACAATGACAAAGATACGCAAATTTTGATTATCTTTGTCAGATATGTGTTTAACCATTATGATCGATAACATGACTACCATTGTCAGGAAGGCAGCCTTTCTGACTTCATTGATTCTTTTTTCTGTCGCTGCCCATGCGCAGGATGATGCTTTTGACCTCTCTGCACAGAGGTCCGAATCCCAGCAGATAAACCACGTTCCTGGCCATAAGGCAGATCATGGCACGTTTATTATCAACCCTATCCCTCAACAGATGGAAATAAATGAGGGTAAAGTACTCAACATCGGACGAGGTCTGAGGGTGGAAGATGTGAAGGGAAAGTTCAAGGATGATATCGGATTCATCAAGTTCAGATATGCTGGAATCGACTGTGTGATCGATTATGGAAAGAAGATGGTGAAGAAGCATGGGGTAAAACCTGTTTCAGGCGCATATACACTTGAAATCAATCTGGACGGTGTCGGTGTCTATGGATATGACGAGAGAGGTGCATATTATGGCCTCCAGACCCTGAGACAGATACTTGAAAGTCCTGAAGGTGCAGATGAGAAACTTCCGTATATGAAGATCAATGACTGGCCTGACCTCAAGTACAGGGGAGTGGTGGAAGGATTCTACGGAGAACCTTGGTCTCATGAAGTAAGGCTTTCGCTCATTGACTTTTATGGCAGGAACAAGATGAACTGCTATCTCTATGGGCCTAAGGATGATACATATCATAGTTCTCCGGACTGGAGACTTCCGTACCCTGGTCCTGAATCAGAGAATATCAGGGAACTGGTCGAGGCCTGCAAGAAAAACCGCGTTGACTTCATCTGGGCCATTCATCCGGGCAAGGATATCAAGTGGAATGAAGAGGATTACAGGAATCTCGTGAACAAGTTCGAGATGATGTATTATCTCGGCGTCCGTTCATTTGCTCTTTTCTTTGACGACATATCCGGTGAAGGTACGAACCCTGTGAAGCAGACCGAACTTATAAACCGTCTGGTCAAGGACTTCGTCAAGAAGAGAAAGGATGTGACCAACCTCATATTCTGTCCTACAGACTATTCAAGACTTTGGGCCAATCCGGGACCGAACGGCAGTCTGAGCATTTTCGGAAGGACTCTGGACCCTTCTGTGGAGATATTCTGGACAGGCGATTTCGTATGCAGCGACCTTACAAAGGATACAATGAACTGGTTCAATTCA